>DATJLH010000057.1:0-33857 GCA_035490615.1 Cellvibrio sp. | reverse complement strand
AGCCAAACCTGCTGATTTTGGTAGCCCACATAATCTTTCAAGTGCAAACCGGCACCGCGCGCAAACTGTTTCCAGGCAACATGGGCCAGGGGTGCTCCTGCCTGGTAACGCTGAAAACCCTGGAAGTCCTCACTGTTTTCGCGCGAGAGATAATCGCCATGGGCGGAATTAGCCGGTGTCATAGGCGGCGCAGCAGAAGGCAGGGGCGCGGGATAAACCAGTGCTTTAGTGTCCAATTGAATCCATGACCAGGCACGAATCAGGCCCAGGGGATAATGGCTTTTCGCTGACAGGCGCCCCGGCTGAAACCAGCCGCGCCGGTGTGTCTTGGCCGACAAATTCAGGCGTTGCTCACCCCCGTGCGGCACATCCACTGCAACGGACACATTTTCATCGAAAAAACTGAGTTGGATATTTTCATGATCCGTACGCGGCGCCGCCTCCAGCAAGACATCGAAACGCACGTAATCCCCAGCAAATACCGGCTGGCTCCCAATGGCGGTAAACCGCAGCCCGGCAAGATTACGAAACGCATGGACGACCGATACGATCATCATGCTCATCAGGAGAAATGCTGCTGCCAGGATAAGATTATTTTCGTAATTGGTACCCAACAGCCACATCAACCCCAGCACAAAAATAAACAACACACCCTGGCGGCCGGGAAAGACATAGATGGATTTATGTTGCAGAGTGACAGCAGGCGCTTTGGGTGCGCGGCGCGCCACCCACTGCCAGAATCTGTTGCGCAGCGAATTAACCACAGCGTGTTTGGTGCTCATGGCGCCTCACCACAAGGATGTCGATAGATTAGGTGGCAACAACATCAACGGTATTGAGCAATTTGATAACCAAGGTGTGCTCACCCTGATCCCGGGCAGACGATGCCGGTGCAATGCGATGGGTAACCACGGCAGGCAATAACGCCTGGATATCTTCAGGAATCACATAAGCTCGGCCGTGCATAAACGCCCAGGTTTTCGCCGCGCGTAACAATGCCATGGCGCCGCGTGGCGATAGTCCGTAAGAAAAATCCGCGGATACGCGGGTGTAATGAATCAGGCGCTGAAGGTAATCCAGCAGATTATCAGACGTTTTAATTTTTTGCGTGGCGTGTTTGATGTCCTGCAACTGCGCAGGCGTAATGCACACTTTCAGATCCTTCAGGTGTTGTCGCGGATCACCACCCAGGAACAATTGTTTTTCAGCTGCCGCATCGGGATACCCCAAACTGATGCGCATTAAAAAACGATCCAGTTGTGATTCCGGCAAGGGATAAGTTCCCATTTGGGACTGCGGGTTTTGTGTCGCAATCACAAAGAAAGGTTTTGGCAGCGCGCGGGTTTCACCTTCGATGGTCACCTGCCCCTCTTCCATCGCCTCCAGCAATGCACTTTGGGTTTTCGGCGTGGTGCGATTGATTTCATCGGCCAGCAATACCTGGGTAAAAACCGGACCAGGATGAAACGTAAATTGGCCTTCTTTTGGATCAAACACAGAGACACCGAGAATATCGGCAGGCAGCATATCGCTGGTAAATTGTATGCGCTGGTGGGAAAGGCCGAGAACTTTGGCAAGCGCCTGGGACAGGCTGGTTTTACCCATCCCCGGCAAATCTTCAATCAGTAAATGACCATCGGACAACAAACAGGTCAAGGCGAGTTTTATCTTATCTTCCTTGCCAAGCAGTACGCGGCCAACTTCAGAAATAATCGCTTCAATAAAATCCCGCATAACACCCGGATGCCTTTGTTGTCGTTTGTTGTTACCGTTTATGGCTACAAGGAGGTCAGCCCCCGCGCAAGATCTGCTTGTAAATCCGCAATATCTTCGAGACCAACCGCAACACGAATTAAATTTTCTGTGATGCCCGCTTCCGCTTTTTGTTCAGGGCTCAAGCGTCCGTGAGTTGTTGTCGCCGGGTGAACAATGGTGGTTTTGGTATCACCCAAATTGGCAGTCAATGACATGATGCGTGTGGCATCAATCACTTTCCATGCTTGCTCTCGCCCGCCTTTTACACGAAACGATAGCACACCACCGTAAGCAGACTGCTGTTTGGTGGCAAGCTCATGTCCATTATGTGAAGGCAGTCCCGCATAAAAAACTTTTTCGACCTGGGGCTGGGCATCCAACCATTGCGCCAGGGCCAATGCATTGCGCGAATGTGCTTCCATCCGCAAACGCAAGGTTTCCAAGCCTTTAAGAAATACCCAGGCATTAAAAGGACTCAAGGTCGGCCCGGCACTGCGAATAAAACCGAGGACTTCATCGACCCATTTTTTGGGCCCTGCCACAACGCCGCCCAAACAACGCCCTTGCCCATCGATATACTTGGTGGCGGAGTGAACGATTAAGTCGGCACCGAATTCCAGTGGACGCTGCAATGCCGGCGTGCAAAAACAATTGTCCACGACCAGCAACGCATCATGCTGATGGGTTATATCGGCAAGACGCTGGATATCGATCACATCACACAGTGGATTGGACGGTGTTTCAACAAATACCAGTTTGGTTTTCGGTGTAAAAGCAGCCTGCCACGCAGTGTAGTCAACCGGATTGACGAAGGTGGTACTGACACCGAATTTTTGCAAATATTTACTCAGCAATACTGTGGTTGTACCGAACACGCTCCGGGAGCAAACAATGTGATCACCGGATTGCAGCAGAGCAATGCAGGTGCTCAAAATGGCCGCCATACCTGACGACGTCCCGACAGCAGCTTCCGCGCCTTCCAGTGCCGCAATGCGCTGCTCAAAGTTTCTCACGGTGGGATTGGTATAGCGTGAATACACATTGCCCGGTTGTTCACCGGAAAAGCGCTCCGCTGCCTCACGCGCACTGCCGAAGACATAACTTGACGTCAGGAACAAAGCTTCACTGTGCTCACCTTCCTGGGTGCGCACCTGTCCGGCACGAACCGCCAGGGTGTCCAGTGCAGCGTGATCTAAATAATGGTCAAATTCATCCATTGGTATATTCCTGCTGTTCTTGGCTAATTGTTTGCCACGCCATTGTGCAAACCGATCACGGTGTCTTCCGGTTTAAAGGTTTTTTTCCCGGTTTTGGTTTTGGCATTGTCGTTGCGTACGGCTGCCAGCATATCAAGATAGTCTTGCGTCACTTTTCCGGTAATGTACTGACCGGTAAATACCGAGCAATCAAAGTTGGTCACCCGACTATTACCTTCAGACGACGCTGCAATCAGATCTTCAAGGTCCTGATAAATTAACCAGTCCGCACCGATTTCGCGACACACTTCTTCGTGCGTACGGCCGTGTGCAATCAACTCGGAAGTCGTTGGCATATCAATGCCGTACACGTTGGGGTAAATAACCGCCGGTGACGCCGAAGCAAAATACACTTTCTTGGCACCCGCATCGCGCGACATCTGAATAATTTGTTGGCAAGTGGTGCCGCGCACGATGGAATCGTCTACCAACAACACATTCTTGCCTTTAAACTCCAGATCAATGGGATTCAGCTTCTGGCGCACAGATTTTTTACGCTGCTGTTGTCCCGGCATGATAAAGGTGCGGCCGATGTAGCGGTTCTTGACCAAACCTTCCCGGAATTTCACGCCCAGTTTTTGCGCCAGTGCCTGGCCGGCAACACGGCTGCTGTCAGGGATAGGAATCACCACATCAATATCGTGATCGGGCCGTTCACGCAGAATTTTTTCAGCCAGTTTTTCGCCCTGGCGCAAGCGCGCTTTATACACGGAGATACCATCCATGATGGAATCCGGACGCGCAAAATACACATGTTCAAAAATACACGGATTCAGGCTCGGGTTTTCCGCACACTGGCGGCGGTGCAATTTACCATTTTCGGTAATGTAAATCGCTTCACCCGGCGCTACGTCATCAATCAATTCAAAACCCAGCACATTGAGTGCAACACTTTCGGAGGCCACCATATACTCGGTACCCTCTTCCGACTCGCGCTTGCCATACACCAAAGGGCGAATACCAAACGGATCGCGGAACGCAACCAGACCATAACGGGCAATCAATGACACGATGGCATAACCACCGCTAACGCGACGATGTACACCGGATACTGCAGCGAAAATATCATCCGCATTGGGCGTTAATTTGCCTTGTAATTGCAACTCGTGTGCAAATACGTTCAGCAAGACTTCCGAATCGGAATCGGTATTTACATGGCGCAAATCCGTTTTAAATAACTCTTCACTTAACTGCGCGGCATTGGTGAGATTGCCGTTATGCGCCAGGGCAATACCATAAGGTGAATTGACATAAAAAGGTTGTGCCAGCGCCGGACCGGAGCTGCCGGCTGTAGGGTAGCGCACATGACCAATGCCCATGTTGCCAACCAGCCGCTGCATGTGGCGGGTTCTGAACACATCCTGCACCAGGCCATTGGCTTTTTGTTGTGCCAGCCTCCCCTCCTGACATGTCACAATCCCTGCGGCATCCTGCCCCCTGTGTTGCAATATGGTTAACGCATCGTACAACTGCAAATTCACATCGCGTTTACCCACAATACCAACAATGCCGCACATAATTGCCTCACCTTTAAAAAATGTGTATTGCTACTTGCCGAACAAACCTGAAAACATTTGCGAGACATCCGTGGCCGTTGAACGGGCCCAGCCTTCAAATGATAAAAAATAGGGGATCAACCGCGACTCATGCCACCAGCTGTCTTCTTCAACGGGAACCAGTGATGGCAAGAAAATCAGCAGGGCCATCACGATAATAAAGCCACGCGCCAAACCAAATACCATACCCAGCGTGCGATCCGTACCCGATAAACCGGTAATGCGCACCAACTCTCCAATCAAATAATTCACCATAGCGCCGACCAGTAAAGTCGCGATAAATAAAATGGCAAACGCGACGACCTCGCGAACAGAAGGAGTAGTAATTGAATCAGTTAACAGGACAGCCAGACGTTCGCTGAATAACAGCGCGATAATGACTGCCAGAATCCAGGTGGCGAGAGAGAGGGCTTCCTTGACGAAACCCCGCTTGATACTGATCAAACTGGATAGAACCAAGATAACGACAATGGTCCAATCTGCCCAATTCATGCGCCAGGAATCTCCGGTTGATCAAGGAGGCGCATTTTAGCAGACCGGTCCGGCATCAGATACCCCGAAAACACGGCAATAATGGTGGCCGGCCGTATCGGATTCAAGGCTGAAAACGCAGCACCATCGCGTTCACTTTCAATCGCTTGTCGACCTCAGCTTTCACTTTCAGCGCTTCTGCCTTGTCCAGCTTTGGTCCAATAAAAACCCGTGTCACCGAACCGTTTGCCGTTGTCACTGTGCGGACATAAGCTTTGTGCCCCTCCGCCTGTAACTCATCACGCAGTTTCGCTGCGGCCTCTTTGTTACTGAGACTCGCCACCTGCACAACCCAGGCATCAGGAATTCCGTCAGGCCCCAAGGGTAATTGAGGAACCTGCTCTGTTGTTGCGGCGGGTTTGTCTTCAACGGGTGGGACAGGAGCATCTGCGTCGGCCAGCACTTCCGGCTCGGGCTCAGGGGCTGGCTCTGGTTCAGGGGGTAGAAACATGGTTTCAGGTTCTGGTGCCGGGGATATGTCAGTAGGCTGTTGCGGCGCCTCAAAGGTCACTTGTGGCGAGGAAGGTTCGGCAGGAATGTGTGAACGGGTGTCGACCTGGTGCCCCTGCTGCTCTTTAAAAAAACCGGGCAGAAAAATCACGCCGATGGCGGCCAGCACCACAGCACCCACCAATCTTTGCTTTAAGGCGTCTTTCACTGTTGACTCCCCTGCTCGGTCTCTGAAGGCTGCATGACGGCCAGGGCAGCGGCCACAGTGTAGAAAGAACCAAATATCACAATGCGATCCTCAGCCTGTGCAACAGCCAGGGCCTGCCCAATACATTCCGCCACTGTACCACGACCGACAACAGGTACCGTCAATTGTTGCAGGTCCTGCGCCAGTTGATCAGGTGTAGCCGCCCGTGGTAACCACGACAGGTCTGCCAGATACCAGGCATTAATCAGGTGAGTAAGATTGCCCAGACTGTTAGAGCGATCTTTGTCGGCCATCATCGCCACGATACCGATGATTCGGCCGGGGAAATTCTGCGCCTGCAGGCGCCGCGCAAGGTTTTGTGTCGCAGCCGGGTTATGCGCAACATCGAGAATGAAATGATGATTCTGGTAATGCAATTGCTGGAAACGACCGGGGAGCTCCAAATTGGCCAAGAGCTCGCCACACTCAATCTTGTCAGGATCAAGACCCAGGAGGTTTACCACCTGTAACGCCGCCGCGAGGCTCGGCAAGGGTAATACAGGTAATGGGAGCCCATCCAATTCAATGCGTTGACCCGCTGGATTCAAACCCCACCAATCCCAGTAAGCTTGCCCGGCCGAAAACCCAAAGGTTTCATTCACACCATGCCATTGGGCTGAAACATGCTGCGCTGTCGCCACCACCGTTTTAGGCGGCATAGGGTCAGCGCATACGACCGGTTTGTGGGAGCGCATAATGCCAGCTTTTTCCTGACCGATGCTTTCCCGGTCGTTACCCAGCCAGTCCTGATGGTCCAGATCAATGCTGGTGATGACAGCCACATCGGGATTAAGGATATTGACCGCATCAAGGCGCCCCCCCAATCCCACCTCAAGCACCATGACATCCACCTGCCGAGACCGGAATATTTCCAATGCCGCCAGAGTGCCAAATTCAAAATACGTCAGGCTAACCGAACCGCAAGCGAGGTAAATTTTTTCAAAGGCCTCACACACTTCCGCTTCGGTGGCTTTTACACCATTGACGCAGATACGCTCGCAATAGTGAAGTAAATGAGGAGAGGTGTAGACACCGACACGCAAGCCTGTCGATTGCAAAAGCACGGCCGTTGCTGCGACACATGAACCTTTGCCATTCGTGCCGCCCACTGTGACAACCCGCGCCGTGGGATTTAATAATTGCAGCGCCTGGGCTACAACGCGGATACGCTCCAGCCCCAGGTCGATCTCTTGGGGATGGCAGGTTTCCAGCCATCCCAACCACTCATTAAGTGATGAAAATTGCATTGAGAGCGCAGCGTGAGAGATTTACACCGCTGTGCGACGGGTAAATTTCGCGAGCAAGGAAGCCACTTTGTCACGCATATCGCGGCGATGGATAATCATATCGATAGCCCCATGTTCCAGCAAAAACTCACTGCGCTGGAAACCTTTAGGTAATTTTTGACGGATGGTCTGCTCAATGATGTTGGGGCCAGCAAAACCGGCTCGCGCCCCTGGCTCAGCGGCATTGATATCACCCAACAGCGCCAGGCTGGCAGATACACCGCCGTAAACCGGGTCGGTCATGATCGAAATATAAGGCGTTCCCTGCATCTTCAGGCGCTCAATCACCGCACTGGTTTTAGCCATCTGCATCAAGGAAATCAGTGCTTCTTGCATACGGGCACCGCCAGTAGCTGAGAAACAGATAAGCGGAATATTTTCTTCAAGGGCCACTTTGGCAGCGCGGGTAAAGCGCTCACCAACGACATAGCCCATAGAGCCGCCGTGAAACGCAAACTCGAAAGCCACAGCGACTACCGGCATGCCTTTCAATTCGCCTTTCATAGCGATCAACGCGTCTTTTTCACCCGTGGCTTTCTGGGCAGTGGTTAAACGTTCTTTATATTTTTTAATGTCTTTAAATTTCAAGCGGTCAATGGGCTCAACGTCTGTGGCCAATTCCTTACGATTATTTTCATCGAGAAATACATTTAATCGCGCCCGTGCACCCATGCGTTTGTGATGATCACACTTTGGGCAAACATCGAGGTTTTTTTCCAGCTCGGGCTTGTAAAGTACAGCATCGCACTTCACACATTTTTCCCACAAACCTTCCGGGACTTTGGTGCTGCGCTTGCCTTCTGAACGCACCACATTCGGGATAATTTTGTCTAACCAACTCATCGGTTATCTTCTCTCGTTACAGTTTTCGAAATTAAAAATCAGGTTTAGCGGTCATCAAGCGCTTTGCGGATGCTGCCAACAATGTCGCCAACAGCCCGAGCAATGTCAGTGTGGCTTTGATCCGCCATGCTGCCCATCTTGTCCACCAGCACACTACCTACCACCACACCGTCAGCCAAGGACGCAATCGCCTTGGCAGTTTCAGGATCTTTGATACCAAAACCAACACAGACGGGCAGATCGGTTAACTGGCCGAACTCATCCAATTTGGCTTTAACGGCACCCACGTCCAGATGGCCGGCACCCGTTACGCCTTTGAGAGAAACATAATAGAGAAAACCACTGGCATGGCTGGCGATCTTGCGGGCGCGCTCGACAGTTGTTGTTGGCGCCAATAAGAAGATGTTATCGAGCCCTGCTGAATCCAGTGCTTCCTTCAATACCGCCACCTCTTCCGGCGGCAAATCCACGGTCAGCAAGCCGTCAACACCCGCCTCAGCAGCGGCCCTGGCAAAGGCTTCATAACCGAAGCGTTCTACCGGATTGGCGTACCCCATCAATACCAGCGGCGTATGACTATTGCTCTTGCGAAACTCACGCGCCACATCCAGGGTAGCCTTGAGGCTGATGTTATGTGCCAGCGCGCGTTCATGGCCTTTCTGGATGACCGGGCCTTCGGCCATAGGATCGGAGAAGGGAACACCCAACTCAATCACATCAACCCCCTGCTCTACCAATTTATGCATGGTGGGCAGGGTTGCTGCCGGATAGGGGTCACCATTAACAATATAAGCCACCAAGGCTTTACGGCCATTGGCTTTGGCTTGACTCAAAACTTGCGAAATACGACTCATCGATTGGATTTCCTGATGGCTGATAGCGCCCGATGCTGGTTAAACAGTGATTCCATCGATTCCGGCAACAGTGAGGATATCCTTGTCACCCCGACCGGAAAGATTGGCGATTATAATTTGATCCTTGCCCATGGTAGGGGCGAGTTTCTCGACATAGGCCAAGGCATGGCTGGACTCCAGCGCCGGCATAATACCTTCAGTCCGGGTAATTTTCCGGAACGCGGCGAGAGCTTCGTCGTCGTTGATCGCCACATAATTTACGCGACCGATATCTTTTAACCAGGAATGCTCAGGCCCCACACCAGGATAATCCAACCCCGCCGATACAGAGTGGGTTTCGATGATCTGGCCATTCTCATCTTCCATCAAATAAGTGCGATTGCCGTGCAGGACGCCAGGAATACCTTTATTTAGCGGCGCTGCGTGCTTGCCTGTTTCAATACCCAGCCCACCCGCTTCGACGCCGTACATCGCCACGGATTCGTCGGCCAGGAAGGGATGAAACAAGCCAATTGCATTGGACCCACCGCCGACACATGCCACCAGGGCATCCGGCAACTTGCCAGCCTGCGCCAGTGATTGCGCGCGCGCCTCGCGACCAATAACGGCCTGGAAGTCGCGCACCAATTGTGGATAGGGATGAGGACCAGCAACCGTACCGATGATGTAGAAGGTATCATCCACATTGGTCGCCCAATCACGCATGGCTTCATTCATCGCGTCTTTCAGCGTGCGCGATCCGGAGGTGACGGGGAATACTTCTGCCCCCAGCAGTTTCATGCGGTAGACATTCAGCGATTGACGCTTCACGTCATCCGCACCCATATACACCCGACATTTCAAACCGAGACGTGCCGCAACTGTGGCCGTAGCTACACCGTGCTGCCCTGCACCAGTTTCGGCAATAACCCGGCCCTTACCGGTAAATTTGGCTAACAGTGCCTGACCGATGGTGTTATTAACCTTGTGGGCACCGGTGTGATTCAGGTCTTCGCGCTTTAAAAACACCTGCGCCCCACCCAACTCACGACTCCAGCGCTCGGCAAAGTACAAAGGTGACGGGCGCCCGACATAATGGGCCAGGTCCTTATCAAATTCGGCTTGAAAATTGGGGTCATCCTTCAAGCGGGTATAGATCGTATTCAATTCATCCAGGGCATAGATAAGCGTTTCCGACACGAAACGACCACCATAGGGGCCAAAATGACCTTCGGCGTTGGGAAATGCACTGTAATCAACTGTGGAAGACTGCTTGTTATCACTCACCGTTTCTTCACCTGTACGAGCCATGACTGGCATTGATAATAAATTCTTTTACCTTGGCGGCGTCTTTCTGACCAGGAGCGGATTCAACACCGCCACTTACATCCACACCATAGACATGTGTGGAGCGAATTGCTTCAGCGACATTGGCAGGCGTCAAGCCACCGGCTAATACAATCGTTTTACCTGCATCCCGTGGGACCCGTTGCCAATCGAAAGTCTCACCGGTACCACCGGGAATACCGGGGCGGTACGCATCGAGGAGAATCGCTGTTGCTGAGGGGTAATCCGCTATAGCTGATCTGGTATCCAATTCGGGGCGCATACGAATAGCTTTAAGGTATGGACGGCCGAACGATTCGCAGTAAGCCGGGGTTTCGTCTCCATGAAACTGCAGCACATGCAACGGCACCTGGGCCAATACTGTGTTCACATAAGCAGGTTCAGCATCAACAAACAAACCGACGACTGTGACAAATGGCCCGACAGAGCAAGCTATCTCGCGAGCACGTTCAACGTCTACTGCTCGGGGGCTGGGTCCATAAAACACCAGACCGATTGCATCAGCACCCGCCGCTTGCGCAGCCAACGCATCGGTTACTGAGGTAATGCCGCAAATTTTAATTCGGGTTCGAGCCACAGTCCTGACCGCTGAGAAAATAAAGCGCCGATACTAACAGAAAACTCCCCCAAAAACTGTAACTTGCGCGATTTTGGCGCCCCCGCCATTAATTCTCTGGCACCGCAAAACCACCCACTGGTTCAGCTAAAAACAAGGGCCCTGGCGCCACCTCAGGTAAATTGAAATGCTCCGGATAATCAACAGAGACCAGATACAAACCGAAGGGCCTCGCCGTTATACCACCTGCACTGCGATCCCTTGCGGCCAATACTTCCGCTACCCAGGACGGAGCAACATCACCAGCACCGACAGCAATCAATACCCCCACGATGTTACGCACCATATGATGCAAAAATGCATTTGCCTGCACTTCCAATACGATCAAATCGCCGCGCCGGACGATATGCAGGTGATGAATTTTTCGCACCGGACTGCGCGCCTGGCACTGGGAGGCACGAAATGAAGTGAAATCATGTTCGCCCACCAGACAAGCAGCGCCTTCGCGCATCAGCTCGACATCAAGCCGCCGATTAGACCAAGTCACCCGATCATGGGTCAGGCTGGAGTAGCTTTCCCGATCCGACAGCAAATAGCGGTAGGTCCGCGATAAGGCACTGAAGCGTGCATGAAATTGCGGCATAACATTTCTTGCCCACCGCACTGCTACGCTGGGCGGCAGATGGGCGCGAGTCCCCAGCGCCCACGCCCGCTCCGGACGTTTAGCCAGGGTGTCGAAGTGAACAATCTGCGCAGTAGCGTGCACACCGGCATCAGTACGCCCTGCACATACCAGTGTTACAGGCTCGGCGGCTATGGTGGACAGAGCCGTTTCTAGTGCCTTTTGGACGGTGTTGACGCCGCTGGGCTGGGTTTGAAAACCATGGAACTCGGCACCGTTGTATTCCACCGCCATCGCCACCCGCTGCATGCCTTCGGGCCAAATCGTATCAGCCACAACCTCGCCGTTGCGGGTATACACTTTGCTGGCAGGAACGTAGTTTTCGCTCATTTGAACAGTTGGAACTTCATAAAAATTAGCCATTTATAAACAACAAAGCCTCGTGTACCGAAATACACAAGGCTTTGATAAAGCGCGGATTAATCAAACGTCTATTCGAGTAAGCAACCCTTCTGCTTCTTCCCGCTGCTGCGCGTTACCTTCCTGAACCACTTCGGCAAGGATATCACGTGCGCCATCGGTATCCCCCATATCGATATAGGCCCGCGCCAAATCCAATTTGGTGGCTGCCTCGTCCGTATCAGCGAGGAAGTCCAACTCCGCATCCATATCGGCCTCAGAGATAGGAGTGAGCCCCGGCATCGCTTCGGTGTCCTGATCCGGCAGTTCGGACAATGCCTGCTCAAACATATCATCGTCAGCATCCGGTACATCGCCCGCTTTCAATGTGGACTGGTTATCATCCAGTTCCAGTTGGGCGTCAAGATCAGCGAAGGCTTTATCATCGCTTTCGCCAAATTCGGCATCAAGGCTTTCCATCTCGTGATCCAGGGCTTCAAGATCCAGATCACTCATATCCATGTCAGGATTGAAGTCGTCGGCATTATCGTCTGCCATTTCCAGCGAGCCGCTTGGCCTTTCTTCTCGCTTAACATCTTCCTGTGTCAAAGTTTCTTCGAAAGCCGCTTCATCGATAGCTGCCTCATCAAAGGAAAGTTCATCTTCCGTCAGGCTGGTTTCACTTTCTTCAAAATCAAAACTGAAGTCATCATCCTCAACAGCGGTTGTTGAGGCAGTGGTTTTCGCTACCGGCGCTTCATCCTCCAGCTCGAATGACAATTCGCCTAAATCGTCATCCAGAGTTGCCTTCTCTTCTTTTGGCTCAGCTTCATCAGCAGCTGTTGTGGAGAAGTCGTCATCAAGCTCCAATGTAAATTCGTCTTCTTCCGAAATGGCATCAGTATCTTGAGGCTCATCAAAGGACAGGTCATAGCGGGTAGTAGCACTACCTACATCAGACTCCCGTGACAATGTTTCTCCCAACGACAATGGCTCAGGGGACTCCTCTTCAAGATCCAGATCAAAACTGAAGTCATCATCAGCAGGAGAGACTGAAGCCTTCTCTGTTTTTGGCGACTCACTGTACAGATCATCGTCCAGACCGAAATCAAGCGTGTCATCGCTGGAAGCCAGATCAATGCCTTCCTGTGGAGACAAATCGAGGCCCGAATCAAATTCACCGGCACCGGGAATGCTTTCACGCAACTCTGCTGCACGCTGTAATTCCGCATGATTGGCATCACCTAACAAACTGGCGTAATGTTGATCAAATTTGTCGACATTTTCCGTTTGGGAATAGACTTCCAACAGCTTCATGCGAATCGGTACAGAAGACGGCTCACGTGAGAGCGCGTTCAGCAGCATTTCTTCAGCCTGATCAAACTTGCCGTATGCGATGTAGATATCGGCCTCTGCAACAGCATCGCCCGTCTCGGCTTCTGCCGGAACATCATCCTCATCGAACAGCGGCATCTCTTCTTCCGCGTCACCGGGATATTCTTCCTGATACTCTTCGTTATATGCCTCCTCGTCTGCCGGGGGCATACTGAAGAAATCATCGTCCTGCGTGGCTTCTTCTTCCATTGCCTGTTCGTTGCGACGACGAATCAGCGCGTAAGCGGCAAGTAACAACACGAGTAAACCCATACCGATCCAGATGGCATTATCGACAATGTGGTCAACCAGAGTTTTGGGCTTGGGGGCAGACTGGACCACGCGATTGGGATTGACAGGTGCCGGAGCCGGCTTAGCCTGCTCAGGTTCGGCCTGGGGAGCCGGTGTCTCAACTTCGGGTTCAACAGTGGGCTCTGGGACAACATCGGTTACAGGCGCATCAGCAACTGGCTCTTCCGGCATTGCCTCTGAGGGTTGGGTGGTCTCTGACGTATCGGTGGTTTCAGCGGCCGGTTGTTCGGCAGTAGATTGTTGGGCTGCCAACTGCATTGCACGCAGTTGCTCATTGCTCACATCAACCAAACGCTCCATCGTGTCGATTTGCTCTTCCAAATCCTGAATCCGTGAATTCAGTTCGGAATTTTCCATGCGAGCCTTATCGAGCTCTTCAAGGGTTGCAGCCAATTCGTTTTCCAGTCCACGACTGTCGCCGGCATTGCTACCGCTGCCCTGCCCGCTGCCATCGTAATCGCTGCCCGGCGAGGCCAGTCGCACCTGCCCGCTCACGTCTTGAGACTCACGTCGCGTCGATACTTCACGGCGCGATGCATTCAACTGGGCACCCATGGTGCTTCCCGACCACTCCTGATTCTGCACAGCCACTTCGGCAACTGCGTCGCTGCGGGAAATGGACCTGATTTCATCAGCAGAAGGTAGACGCAAGACCTGCCCTTTGCGCAGCAAATTGATATTGCCGTTGATAAATGCTTCAGGGTTCAAGCGCTGGATAGCCAGCATGGTCTGGTGGACAGACAAACCACGGTCCGGACGAACATCCAGCGCGATTTGCCATAACGTTTCATTGCTGCCAACCGGACCATAGGAATCGGCACCGGAGCGACGGCCACCGGGAGTAGACTCAGGTTCTGGCCGAGACTCCGCCTGGGGATAAGCCGGCGAACTGGAACGGGTTGGCGTTTGTACTGTAGCGCTGGTACGCGGCTGGGTCATTGGCTGCGGATAAGTAGTCGCAGACTCGACCGGTGTTGAAGGCGTATCGGCAAATGTAGGCAGGTCCATTAGCAAGGTGTACTCGCGCAATAAACGACCACTGGGCCAACGGGCTTCAACCAGGAAATTAAGATAGGGTTCACGCACAGGATTGCGCGTTGAGATACGAACAACGGCACCGCCGGGTTCGTTCAACAGAACCTGAAATTCCAGTTCTGTATAGAAATAAAGACGGTCAACGCCGTTGCGCTCAAAATCGGCAGGAGAACCCAGTGCAACAATAATTTGCTCTGCGCTGAGATCCCGAATATCCAGCAATTTGATCTCAGCGTCCAGCGGCTGATTCAATGCCGAATTTAACTTGATTTCTCCCAACCCCAAGGCACTGGCGTAATTTGCCAACAGCGCAACGGCAAATCCACAGACCCCAACCAGCTTTCGAAGATGCATAGGACTATCCTTTTATTATCTCCCCTGGTTTCAAGCACCTGACAGGGATGGCAACATTTTGTCGGTCAAAAAAATCTGGTACTTAAACCTGGACGTTGTATGCAGAGGTTATAAAACCTCGAATATATCTTCACTATCTTTCGTAAGTATTCATTATAAATAGCTTTTTATCAACACTTCAGCCAGTTACAAGCAGCCAAGCTGGCAGATTTTTAAACGTTTTTGGGCATATTCCACAAAATTAAGAGGTAGATTTCACCGCCCGCATGGTCAAAATGACTCTGTACCTAAAAAAACGCCTCGATTCCGGAATAAGAATCGAGGCGCTGATTCAGCAGGAATCTCTCTATCAGGCTTCTTTGAGGATGCGCAACATGCGACGCAACGGCTCTGCCGCACCCCACAACAATTGATCCCCAACGGTGAATGCTGATAAGTATTGCGGCCCCATATTCATCTTGCGCAAACGCCCTACCGGTATCGACAGAGTGCCGGTTACAGCGGTAGGTGTCAGATCGCGCAAACTGGCATCACGCTCGTTCGGTACAACTTTAGCCCATTGATTCGCTTCTGCCAGCATAGCCTCAATGTCGGCAAGCGGAACATCTTTGTTAAGCTTGATGGTCAGCGCCTGGCTGTGGCAACGCATTGCACCGATACGCACACAAAGTCCATCCACCGGAATGGGGTTATCGCTGCGCCCCAGGATCTTGTTGGTTTCAACCTGCCCCTTCCACTCTTCTTTGCTCTGGCGGCTGTCCAGTTGCTTATCGATATACGGCAGGAGACTACCCGCTAGAGGATGGCCGAAGTTGTCGCGCGGGAAATCGGCGCTGCGCATCGTCTCCGCAACCTGACGATCAATCTCCAGGATTGCCGAAGCCGGGTCAGCCAATTTATCTGCCACAGAGGCATGGATGCTACCCATCTGGCTGATCAATTCGCGCATGTTTTGCGCACCGGCGCCAGAGGCCGCCTGGTATGTCATAGAGGAAACCCAATCCACCAGACCCGCATGAAACAGTCCGCCCAAGCCCATCAGCATAAGACTAACAGTACAGTTTCCACCAATGTAATTCTTGACGCCCTTGGCGATGCCATTCTTGATGACATCCAGGTTAACCGGATCAAGGACGATCAAGGAGTCCTTATCCATCCGGAGGCTGGACGCCGCATCAATCCAATACCCCTGCCAACCTTCGCTGCGCAACTTGGGAAACACGTCGTTGGTGTAATCACCGCCCTGGCAGGTAACAATGACGTCCAGTTGTTTCAGGTCCGCAATAGAAAAAGCATCCTTGAGTGCAGGCAAGCCGCTGGCTACAGCCGGAGCAGCACCACCAACATTTGATGTGGTGAAAAATACCGGCTCGATATCAGCAAAATCATTTTCCGCTTGCATGCGATCCATTAATACCGATCCCACCATGCCACGCCAACCTACAAAACCTACTCTCATGTCTGCTCTCTCTGATTACTATTTAACGAGTTGAAATTTCTCTGTGCATCTGTGCATTAATGACTCAAAGCCGCAACCACCGCATCGCCCATCTCCGCCGTCGAGACGCGAGTCTTACCCTCTGTATGAATATCTGCCGTACGCAGGCCTTTATCCAGTACCTGCCCCACAGCAACCTCAATGGCGTCAGCTACATCCGGCATAGATAACGAATAACGCAGCATCATAGACACCGACAGAATCGTCGCTAATGGATTGGCAATACCCTGGCCAGCAATATCGGGGGCAGAACCATGGCAAGGTTCGTACATACCGCGACCGTCTTTATCCAGAGAAGCCGATGGTAACATACCTATGGAACCGGTGAGCATCGCCGCCGCATCGGATAAAATATCGCCGAACATATTACCGGTAACAATCACATCAAATTGCTTGGGTGCGCGCACCAATTGCATTGCGGCATTGTCAACGTACATATGCGACAGCTCGACATCCGGATATTCCGGTGCCAGCGAGTCCATCACTTCGCGCCACAGCATCGTCGCCTCTAACACATTGGCTTTATCGACTGAACAAACCTTGCGGTTACGTTTGCGCGCCATCTCAAAAGCGGTACGGCCGATACGCAAGATCTCACTCTCTGAATATTTATAGGTGTTGTACCCTTCACGCTCACCGTTTTCCAGTGTTCGAATACCGCGAGGTTCACCGAAATAAATGCCGCCCGCCAGTTCGCGCACAATCAGGATGTCCAGCCCTGACACCACTTCCGGTTTGAGCGAGGAAGCTTCCACCAGCTGCGGGTATAACAAGGCCGGGCGCAGATTCGCGTACAGTCCCAATTGTGAGCGGATCTTCAGCAAGCCTTTTTCCGGGCGGATAGCGCGGTCAAGCTTGTCCCATTTAGGACCACCGACGGCTCCCAACAAGATCGCATCCGCCTGGCGCGCCCGCTCCAGGGTCGAATCAGCCAATGGGACCCCGTGTACATCAATAGCACAGCCGCCCATCAATTCGTTTTCAAAGGTCAGGCCAAGGTTATATTTGTCGTTGACACAGTCCATGACTTTGCGCGCCTCAGCAACGATTTCCGGGCCAATGCCATCACCTTCCAGAATCAAAATATGCTTACCCAAAATACCTACTCCCCGTAATGTTCACTATCAGTTGCAGCGCGCTATGCGCCCATAAAAATATAGGCGCGAGTGCCGTTGGCACCGCGCCTCGCTATAGATGGCGAAAGTTTATTTAACGGCGTCAAACAACCAGGGGGCTTCTGCGCGCCGCTTGGCTTCATAGGCACGAATAGCGTCAGCGTGTTCGAGCGTTAAGCCAATATCATCCAGTCCATTTAACAAACAGTGTTTGCGAAATGCATCGATATCAAACGCAAAGGTCTCTCCCGATGGGGTTTGTACCGTTTGTGCCGCCAGGTCAATGGTTAACTGGTAACCTTCGGTCGCGTACATTTCCTTAAACAACCGGTCGACAGTCTCGTCGCTTAACACAATCGGCAGCAAACCGTTTTTAAAGCAGTTGTTATAAAAAATGTCTGCGAAACTCGGTGCGATCACACTGCGGAAACCATAATCATCCAACGCCCAGGGCGCGTGTTCCCGGCTGGAACCGCAACCGAAATTCTCCCGTGCCAGTAAAATCGTTGCGCCCTGATAGCGCGGGAAATTCAGAGGAAATTCTTTATTCAACGGGCGGCCCGTACAATCCTGATCCGGCTTGCCCTCATCCAGGTAACGCAATTCGTCAAATAAATTCTTGCCAAAGCCGGTGCGCTTGATGGACTTCAGGAACTGCTTCGGAATGATCATATCCGTGTCAACATTCGCCCGATCCATGGGTGCCGCAATACCGGTCACTACCGTAAAACTTTTCATTACACATTCCCCCATTCGCGCACATCGACAAAATGACCTGCAATGGCAGCCGCTGCGGCCATGGCTGGACTCACCAGATGCGTGCGCCCGCCATAGCCTTGCCGCCCTTCAAAGTTCCGGTTGGATGTGGATGCACAATGTTCACCGGCACCCAACTTATCGGCATTCATCGCCAGACACATGGAACAGCCAGGTTCGCGCCATTCGAGACCAGCCTCGATAAAAATATGGTGCAAACCTTCTGCTTCCGCCTGGGCTTTTACCGTTCCGGAGCCTGGCACAACAATGGCTTCCTTAACATTCGCCGCTTTATTGCGCCCTTTAACCACTGCCGCCGCCGCGCGAATATCTTCGATACGCGAGTTGGTGCAGGAGCCAATAAATACCCGGTCAACATGGATCGATGTCATCGGCTGGTTGGCTTGCAACCCCATGTACTGCAATGCGCGCAACATACCTTCGCGCCTCACGGGATCGGTCTCTTTGGCTGGATCAGGCACCTGCTCATCCACGGCAACTACCATCTCCGGTGACGTACCCCAGCTGACCTGGGGCTTGATGTCCTCACCGCGAAGCTCCACCACGGTATCAAAATGTGCGCCTTCATCAGTGTGCAATTCACGCCAGGCAGCCACTGCCTTTTCCCACATATCACCTGTCGGGGCATAGGTCCGGCCTTTTACGTAATCGATCGTGGTTTGATCAACCGCCACCATACCGGCGCGGGCACCGGCTTCGATAGCCATATTGCACACGGTCATGCGCCCTTCCATACTCATATCGCGAAAGACCTGGCCGGCAAACTCCATCGCATGACCATTACCACCCGCCGTTCCGATCCTGGCAATGATCGCCAAAACCACATCTTTAGGCGTGACGCCGGCGCCTAATTTTCCATCGACCTTGATCAACATGTTTTTCATTTTTTTGGCAACAAGGCATTGGGTCGCCATCACATGTTCAACTTCGCTGGTACCAATTCCATGGGCCAAGGCACCGAGTGCGCCGTTGGTAGCGGTGTGGGAATCACCACACACGATGGTCATTCCGGGCAAACAGGCACCCGTCTCCGGGCCGATGACATGCACGATACCCTGCCGACTGTCATTGATCTTGAACTCCACGATGCCAAATTCATCGCAGTTGTCGTCCAGCGTTTGCACCTGAATAAGAGATACCGGGTCCTGAATTCCCTTAACACCGAACGCACGCTCTTTTTGCGTCGTCGGCACATTATGGTCGGGCGTCGCCAGGATCGAATCCACACGCCAGGGTTTACGTCCGGCCATGCGCAGCCCGTCAAAGGCCTGGGGTGACGTCACTTCGTGAACGATATGGCGGTCGATGTAGATCAACGCCGACCCATCATCGCGCTGCTGGACGAGATGGGCGTCCCAGAGTTTGTCATAAAGGGTTTTTGCGGCCATGGCTAACCTCTTGGGCAGTATTTAATAGGCGGTATGTAAAAGCACGGTTACTTGATCAAGCTGAAACCTGTGCCTCTGATTAAAGCTATTCTAAAAGCGATGAACCCATAAAACAAATTTATAATTTTTATAGATTGCATTCCAAAAAAGAATAGATATAGTAGCGCCCATGGATACCCAGCACCTGCAAGCCTTCCTCGCCATTGCTGAAACCGGCTCGTTTTCCTCAGCCGCCCAGCGTTTGCACCTGACGCAGCCCGCTGTCAGCAAACGTATTGCCATCCTTGAAGAGCAGCTCAATACCAGCTTATTTGACCGTATCGGTCGTCAGGTTTCACTGACCCAGGCGGGACTTTCTTTGCTACCGACGGCAAGAAATATCCTCCAGGAAGTGGCCGCTGCACAGCGTGCCATTGCAGATCTCAAGGGCGATGTGCGGGGCAAGTTGAGTATTGCCACCAGCCACCATATCGGCCTGCACCGTTTGCCACCCTATTTGCGCGACTACTCACGAAGCTATCCCGAGGTCAAACTGGATTTACACTTCCTCGACTCAGAGCAAGCTTTTCACGAAATCATTCAAGGGCGTTTCGATCTTGCGGTGATCACGCTGGCTGAAGAAATGGACTCACGCATCGCTGCGGATGTTATCTGGCGAGATCAATTGCGTTTTGTGGCCGCGCCAACGCATCCGCTCGCCACGGCCGAGCGCTTGTCATTAATGGATTTGACACCTTATCAAGCCATCATGCCGGATATGAATACCTACACCACACGCCTGATCCGCACATTGTTTGATCAGCAGCAGCAAGCACTGGATATCACCATGGTCACCAATCACCTGGACACCATCAAGATGATGGTGGCAATTGGTTTGGGGTGGGGAGTGTTACCCGAAACGATGATTGACGGAGAGCTGCGCGTATTACCTGTGCAACACCCACCACTGACACGCCCCCTGGGTTGTATTTATCATCGTCAACGGAGCCTGAATAATGCAGCGCGAGCATTCCTGGAATTGCTTAAGCGCGATGGCTTACATAATACGACAAATGTGTGATTTTCATCGAATATTCAGGATTACTTTTTTCCGTAAACCGCTACACTTGCACTCACATGGAAAACGCCACCAGCGAAACACATTATTTATTTTCATCTACACTTGGTAACCACTACATTTACGGTTTTAACATCGTCATCGAAGGACACATATCATGAAGAAACTGACTCTGGCTACAACACTGGCACTTTTATCTCCTTTTGCAGCAGCTGATACCATCCTAGGCGTCTACGCAGGCGCGGGCCAATGGCAAGGGGAATACAGCGGTAATGCCGGCGACCCCAGCATTGATGTGAAATCTTTGGGTATGGACGAAGAAGACAATAACTATTACTACATCGCACTGGAGCATCCGGTACCGGTTATTCCGAACATCAAACTGCAAAAAATGGATATTACCAGTGAGCAAACGGCTGTTATTGATCAAACCTTTACCATTGATGGCACTACCTTCACCGCCGGCACAGAAGTCGCATCTGATTTTGATCTTAGCCACATGGATATCGTGCTTTACTACGAGCTGCTCGACAACTGGGTAAATCTGGATGTGGGGCTGAATATTCGTAAATTCGACGGTCATGTTACGGCGGTGAGTGAATTTACCAGCGAGTCCGTTGACCTGGATGAAGCCATCCCGATGATTTATGCCAAAGCCCAATTCGATCTACCGTTAACCGGATTTTCGTTAGGGCTCGAAGGCAACGCGATCAATTATGAAGATAATCGCCTGACGGATTACAGCGCCAAACTACAGTACATGTTTGACTCTGTGTTAGATGTGGGTCTGGAAGTTGGTTATCGCGAGATGTCATTGGAAATCGACGAAGATGTAACCGCCGATGTACAGCTAAAAGGCCCCTACGCTGCATTACTGTTTCACTTTTAATTTCCGCCTGGCACACCATACCCCGGTATAAACCGGGGTATTTTTTTATCCGCCTGTCAATCGCGTAACTCAAAATTATCCGCATCCATATGCGCCGGAAATGCTGTGCGATATTCCTGCAAACGCTGCGCACTTAGTTGCACAATAAAGCAGCCGCTGGCTGCTTTTGCCTGAAGCAATTCGATACCATCCGGTCCATACACTGATGAATCCCCGTCGTAATGCTGGTGTTTCTCATCGAGACCAATGCGATTGACACCCGCCACATAACTCAGGTTTTCAATGGCGCGCGCTTGCAGTAAACGATTCCAATGCAGCTCCCGCGCAACTGGCCAATTGGCGACATAAATCGCCAGATCGTAATCGCCCCGATTGCGCGACCATACCGGGAAACGCAGGTCATAGCACACCAAGGGCAATACCCGCCAACCCTTCACCTCGACCAATACTCGTTTGTTGCCACTGGCGTAGCGTGTATGTTCGCCAGCCATGCGAAATAAATGGCGCTTATCGTAATGGGCGTAAGTGCCGTCGGGGCGCATCCAGACCAGGCGATTAAAATAATTTTCACCTTCTTTTACGACCAGACTACCAGTGACCACCGCCCCTAAAGTTTGCGCTTGTCGGGCCATCCATTCATAGGCTCGCCCATCGATAGATTCAGCATAGTTGCGCGCACCCGCACAGAAACCGGTGGTAAAGACTTCAGGCAAGATCACCAGGTCGCAGCCTTTGGCCAACAACATTTCCTGCGCGAATACATCCAGATTATGTTGCGGATTATTCGGCACTATCTCGTGCTGGATTAATGCAATACGCAAATCGTTCACAGCGATCTACCTCAAGAGTCAGATGATTCGACAACCGCATGCGCTTTGGGAAAAACTCCCAGATAAGCAATAAAAAAAGCCAACAAGGCACAAACACCGCACAGGTAAAATGTCAGCTCGGCACTGTAGTCCCACAACACGCCGCCCAGCAATGCGCCCAAGGCACCGCCCGCACCAAAACTTAATGAGCTGTACAGCGCTTGCCCCTGGCTTTGGTGAGCACCACCAAAATAGCGTCGCACCATCTCTATGGACACAGCGTGAGCCACACCAAAACTACCGGCATGCAACAACTGGGCAACAACCAATAGCGACCAATATTCAGCAAAAGCGGCGATCAGGCACCAACGAATACCGGTCACTACCAGCACCCACAACAATAAAGTACGCAGCGAAAAACGCCGTAACAAGTGATGCATCACAATGAATACCATCACTTCAGCCATCACGCCCAAGCCCCACAACAGCCCGGTAACGGCGCTGCTGTAGTTGTGATTATCAATCAGGTAAAGGCTATAGAAAGTGTAGTAAGGGCCGTGACTGAGCTGCAACAAAAAACTCATCAATAAAAAACACAACATGGTCGGCTGCCTGACAATCCGCCAAAAACCGCCGGGGGTACGGCTGGCTTCGTGCAACGCTATGGGCTTCAGGCTGATGCTGGATAAACCGATCAACAACAAAAACGTAAGGATAAACACCGGTAGATAGCGAACCGACAGAATATCGAACAGCCACCCTAACAACATCACCGCCGCAATAAATCCTACCGATCCCCATAGGCGAATCTGACCGTACCGATGATGATCTTTTGCGAGGTATGTCAGGGTAATGACTTCGAATTGCGGCAGCACGGCATGCCAAAAAAACGTGTAGGCGCTGACCACAACCACCAGCCACACAAACGATTGATCGACAAAGACACCGGCAAAAAAAGCACAGGCCGCGAAGCTGCCCCAGCGAATAATGTGCAACCGTTGTTGCGTGCGATCTGCCAGCCATCCCCAAAAATTGGGGGCAACAATGCGCGTACCCAAAATAATGGCGCTGATAATTCCAACGTCGCGCGAGCTGTAGCCCAGAGATTTAAGGTAAACGCCCCAGTAGGGAACCATGGCACCCACGACACAAAAGTAAAAGAAATAGAAACTGGATAATCGCCAATAGGGCAAGGCTGGCGAGGTAACAGATGACGGGGAGTCAGACATAACGGTGCGGATAACGCTGGGGAAGCGGGGAAGAATGACAGCGACCGAACCAGCGCCGGCCGCTATCGCGAATAGGTTTATTTAACGCGTGCAGGAATTACCGGGACATCGTGTTTTACGCCACCGTTTTGACCGCGATGACGCAGCAGATGATCCATCAGCACCAAAGCCAACATGGCTTCGGCAATGGGCGTTGCACGAATACCCACACAGGGATCGTGACGACCTTTGGTAATCACCTCTACCGGGTTGCCATGCACATCCACACTACGGCCGGGAATATGCAAACTGCTGGTCGGCTTGAGCGCTATGTTCGCGACAATATCCTGGCCTGACGAAATACCGCCGAGAATACCGCCCGCGTTGTTGGACAGAAAACCTTCCGGCGTCATTTCATCCCGGTGTTTGCTGCCGCGCTGATCAACCACACCAAAACCTTCGCCAATCTCCACGCCTTTTACGGCGTTGATGCTCATCAAGGCGTGGGCAATCTCCGCATCCAGGCGATCAAAGATCGGCTCGCCCAGCCCTGGCGGCACGCCTGTTGCCACCACGGTAATTTTGGCACCGATGGAGTCGCCTTCCTTATTAAGAACTTTCATAAACTCTTCCATCTCCGGCACCTTGCTGGCATCCGGACAGAAGAAAGGGTTCTGTTCAATCTGATCCCAATCCACGGTTTCAATTTTAATGGGGCCTAACTGCGACAGATAGCCGCGCACCTCAATACCCAATACATCCTTCAAATATTTTTTGGCTATCGCACCAGCCGCAACACGCATTGCCGTTTCGCGCGCTGAAGAGCGGCCACCGCCACGATAATCGCGCACACCGTACTTTTGCATGTAGGTGTAATCGGCATGGGCCGGCCGGAATTGGTCTTTGATATTGGAGTAGTCTTTGGAACGCTGGTCGGTGTTTTCGATGATCAACCCGATAGGTGTGCCCGTTGTCTTGCCTTCAAACACACCGGAGAGAATCTTGACTTCATCTGCCTCGCGACGTTGGGTGGTATAGCGGGATTGACCGGGCTTGCGGCGATCCAGGTCAATTTGAATATCCGCTTCGCTGAGTTCGAGCCCCGGCGGGCAGCCGTCAACGATACAGCCCAATGCCAAACCATGGCTTTCGCCGAAGGTGGTAACGGTAAATAACTTGCCATAACTGTTGCCGGACATAATGCTCTCTTGCGTCAAAAATATGTGTGGTTATTTCGGGGAGCCGGCGATTATACGTGACTGGCGGGGATGCAGCACCCTTTCTCAGGCGCTCGCCCAGAACCCAGGATGCTTTTTATCGTGCAGATCGCCCGTCTACAACAGTCCGCTCTCAGCGGCGTCCTGCAATTGCGCGGCGGTCAGCAGGAATACACCGTGGCCACCGCGACGGAACTCCAGCCAGGTGAAAGGCAACTCGGGGTACGCCGCTTCCAGGGCAACGCCGCTATTACCTACTTCAACAATCAATACGCCCTCGTCCGTCAGGTGATCCAGCGCTTCCCGCAGCAGGCGGCGGGTGAAGTCGAGCCCATCCACACCTGAGGCCAAACCTAACGCTGGCTCGGCGTGATACTCCGCCGGCATCTCGGCCAAATCTTCAGCATCCACATAAGGGGGATTGCTGACGATCAGGTCGTAGCGCAGCTCCGCCAGGTTATCAAACAAGTCCGATTCAATAGCGCGCACGCGGTGCCCCACTTCATGGATATCGATATTGCGCTGCGCCACTTCCAGTGCATCCCTGGAGATATCGCTTAGATCGACCGCTGCTCCGGGAAAAGCATAGGCACAAGCAATACCAATGCAGCCGCTGCCGGTGCACAAATCGAGGATGTACTCAGGCTCTTGCAATAACCAGGGGGAAAATTGGTTCTCGATCAGCTCCGCAATCGGCGAGCGCGGCACCAGCACGCGCGAATCAACCCGGAAAGGCAAACCGGCAAACCAGGCCGTGCCCGTGAGGTAAGCGGTGGGAACACGTTCGTCTATACGCCGCCGCAAGAGTGCAACCACCTCTTTGCGTTCCGCCAGGGTCAGGCGAGCGTCCAGAACATCAGGGTTAAGCGGCAACGGCAGGTGCAAGGCGTGCAGCACCAGTTGCAATGCGTCATCCCAGGCGTTATCCGTCCCATGGCCAAAGAAAAGCTCCGCCGCATTGAACTGGCTGGCGCCCCAGCGGATGTAGTCCCGCACACTGATCAAATCACTGCAGACATCATGCTTTTGTCCAATACTCACTTTTTCACCCTAGACTGTCTAAATTGGAGCGGCATTCTACCGGGATATCAAAAACTTTAAACGAAAAAGCCCTAGCAAGATACTGATCCAGCCGGTAAGGCTGGCGTAAAAAGTACTTTACGATTTTGCCGGCATCACGTAGGGTGAGCGCCCCCAGCGCGACCTGGTTAATGATACAAATACCGGGTCAGCACAGTATCCGATGAGCGACTTCCTCCTGATGAGAACGCTCCTGAATATGGCGAGGACTGCGGTTATGAAAGAACATTTTGCCCACATCATTGCCGGTATCGGTGAAGACCTGAACCGACCCGGACTGGTCGATACCCCTGAGCGCGCAGCCAAAGCCTTTCAGTTTCTGACGCGGGGCTACAATCAGACATTGGAAGAAGTGGTGAACGGTGCCCTCTTCCCTTCAGAATCCAGCGAAATGATTATGGTCAAGGATATCGAGCTGTATTCGTTATGTGAGCACCACATGCTGCCGTTTATCGGTAAAGCCCATGTGGCATACATTCCGACCGGAAAGGTACTCGGGCTGTCCAAGGTGGCACGCATCGTGGATATGTATGCGCGTCGCCTGCAAATCCAGGAACAACTCACGGTTCAAATTGCCGAGTCAGTGCAAAAGATTACCGGTGCATCCGGCGTGGGCGTGATCATTGAAGCCAAGCATATGTGCATGATGATGCGTGGTGTGGAAAAACAGAACTCGTCCATGAAAACCTCGGCCATGCTCGGCACCTTCCGCAGCAACCAGGCCACCCGCACTGAATTCCTTTCGCTTTTGCGTTGATTCTGCATCATTTGCGCCCACGGAGATGGGCGCGCCAGAGGCAGCGTTAATTATTCAATTTCACCACTTCCACCCGGGCACTTTGACTGCCCCGGCCAGCGGGCGCCAGACTACCCAACCCGTGGGTCACGATGCGGTCCGCCGAAACACCTTCTTTCACCAGTGCGGCCTTGAGTGAATCCGCATAGCGAAGCGAATCACGCTGCTGGTTAACGAGCGCACTGGTTCGATAATCATGTCCCACCAATGCAATCTTCCATTGCGCTTGCCGCTGCAACACCTTAACCAGCGTTTCAACATGCTCCGGTTTGATGACCAGCCGAGATGTGCCCGAGTCATCATCTGCAACCGCACCGGGAAAAATATAAAAACCTTGCGTCTGAAACAGGCGCAACAAGGAATCAGGGTCAGTGGCAATACTTTCCGCAGGTGTCTTGTCGCTTTGCAAAATATCCAGTTGGACCAGCACCCGTTTGTTGCCCCGCAGCACGGCATACAACGACACATAGTAAGGCGGCTTCTGGTCGTGAATGACTTCATAGGCCGCGTAATGTTGATGCTGATCCAGACCGTACAATTGAATCACTTTAAAATGATTGTTAGCCCAACTGTTGCTCGGCCCGCATTCACGCCCATCGCAGCGGTACAGTTCACGTGCACCCAATTTTTTTAACTGCTGAACGTAAAATTGAAAACCATCTTCAGCGGTATGAGTTGAAGGCAGCTCCAGCGTCATGCGAGTGAGTTTGCCGCTGAGTCGTTGGTGGTGATCAACATTCCACATACCCTCAGTCTTTTTGAAACTGCCTAACGCGAGAATGTAGTCGTCGTCTTCAAGCTGACTGCGGAAAACAACTCTTGCATGGGGAAAGGCTTCAAGCCCCAGGTCTGTCTCCGGTGTCTGAGCCGCAGCCCATCCTGCATTACATACAAGCAAAAACAAGGCAAACACACGTAATCGATAGTGCTCTAAAACCGTTGCAAGCAAGGGATTTTCCTCAATTCTTTTTATCAAGTATTGTTTGGTTCGGCATTTTTTTACTCGGCGTTGTTTCAAAAAAATGATTCAACGACTCGGCAACAGCATCAACTTCTGCCTCCATGTGTAGGTGGTGCCCACCGGGCATGACTTCAACATCAACCTGAGGAAAAACCGACACTTCGCGCTGAAACCCGGAAAACATCCTGGGAATACCGCTTTCCGCCAGAATTAATTTTATCGGAGCCGTGATTCGCGCAATAAAGGCCTGCACATGCTCGCGCGTCAATTTAATCGCTGACGGCGCCAGCAAACGTTGGTCCGTGCTCCATTGATAACCACCGGGAACTCCTTTAACACCGCGCTCGGTCAGCGCAGCAGCGGCGGCATTGCTCAGGGGAAACATCCCCCTCTCACGGGCTTTAATGGCTGAAGGCAGATCTTTATAGAGAGACAGCGGCTTGTTCGCCTGCGCGCGCAAACCGAGGATAGAACGCGCCAACTGTTCCGGAGCATCTGCCATGTTGGTCGGCTCAGGAAGTAAACCTTCTATCAGCGCCAACCGCGTTATCCGCTCTGGAAAAGTGCCGGCGGCCAACATACTGATGATGGCACCACGCGAATGCCCAAGTAACGTAAACTGCCCCCACCCCAATTGGTCCGCGATGGCAAAAATTTCTGCGACGTCTTCCCAAATATTGTAGGGCGCACCGCCTGGACGATGGGAACTTTGTCCGTGCCCGGCCATATCTACTGCGATCATATGCACATCGTGCAAGCGGGGCGCTAATGCATAAAAACTCGCGCTGTTATCCAGCCAGCCATGAAGTGCCAGCACAGGTTGTTTACCCGGTTCACCCCATTCCTGGGCAGCGAAAGTCAAACCGTCAATCTCAAATGCCAGTTCGCGCGGCATACTCTACCTCCATTAGCAATTCACAAAAAAGCATGGACGAAGAATCGGGAGTTATCAGGTTGACGAATGGCGTAACCAGCGTAGCTTGCCCATATCAGCTGCAATTATTTCAATATCTATGCACGCCAGCGAACTGGTGGCCATGTCGTGATAATCGTTCGCTGTGCCGCAAAGTGTATCGAGAATTTTACTGACAAGGGGTTGATGACTTACCAGTAATAATCCCTGGCATTCGCTGATTTGTAATTGGTTGAAAAGTAATTGGGGGTCGGCATCCGGGCTTAGCAATTCAGTGGTGTAAGGCTCCATATCACCAATCAATTCACCGGCAATTTCTGCGGTTTGCTGCGCGCGCACCAAAGGGCTCACCCAGATGTGGGTCAATTCACCGAGGTCATCAAGCGACGATCTGATCATCCTGGCCACATCGGCACGCCCTTTTGCAGTCAGTTGGCGCGCCTCATCTGTCGTAGTACGAGGCTCTGCTTCACCATGCCGCAGAATAAACAGCTCCATATCCACCTCCGCATGAGCGTTATAAATTGTCAGATTGGGTATCGCTATCGTTTTTCTTTTGCGCAACCTTGGCCCTTGTGCGAGCACGCGGCTTTTCGGCAACAACCACCGCTTCTACCGGCGGTTCTTCGTTGATTGTAGGCCAATCAGCAAAAGGAAACGGCTTTTCTTCGCTGTTGTAGGTGAGGAACTTCAGCGTCTGATAAATGAAAGTGGATAATGAATGGCCGAAGCTGCGCAGGTTGGCATTGTCCTGCCCGGTAATCAATGAAAACACAAACTGCAGGATTACCAATACCCACATAATAATACCGGCAACCTGCAACAAGGCGGCAAACAGCAACATAAACACCAAGCGCAACCAATGCCGGGAAGAGAGAAGATTTGACTTGAGTTCTTCATTATTCATGATCGTTTTCCTGCGTATTCAACATCATAATTTTGCTCGCCCAGCATCAAGCCACGTGCTACATCAGCGATTTTTTTCTGTTCAAACAAAATACCATGTAAACCGGAGACCAGCGGCATATAGACTCCCAGCTCATCGGCTTTTTGTTTTACCTGACGCAGTGTATTGACGCCCTCTGCGACCTGCCCCAAACCAGAGACTACTTCATCCAGAGGCTTACCCTGCCCCAACGCGTAACCCACGCGGTAATTACGGCTCAGGTCCGAGGTGCAGGTCAAAATCAAATCACCCACGCCAGCCAAACCTAAAAATGTCATGGGATTGGCTCCCATAAGACTGGCAAAGCGTCCCATCTCGGCAAGACTGCGAGTCAGCAACATCGCCTGGGTGTTATTGCCCGCACCCAGCGCGGCGGCCATACCACAAATAATGGCGTAGATATTTTTTAACGCTCCCCCCAGCTCTACACCATAGCGATCATTGTTGGCATAAACGCGAAAAGTAGCGGAACTCAACGTTGACTGGACACAACTGATGACGGATTGGTGCTCACTTGCAATCACGCTTCCGGTTTGCTGTTGCTGAACAATTTCTTTTGCAAAATTAGGACCACTGAGCACACCAATACGGTGTGAAGGCAATTCCTGCTCGAGTATCTGGCTCATTAAGGTAAAGCCCTCCGGCTCAATACCTTTAGCCGTACTGATGATAATCGCCTCCGGTTTCAGATAAGGCCGCATCTGACGGGTCACTGCACGGAATGAATGACTGGGGATAGAGACAAAAATCAGATCACTGACCGAAACAGCCGCTTCGAGATCAGCGGTAATCACCAGGCTGTCGTGCAGCCGGTAACCAGGAAGATAGCGGGAATTTTCCCGCGCGGCCTGACACTCCGCCGCCTGCTCGGGCGAACGCATCCAAAGGGAAACGGGATGTTGATTGCAGGCAATGATGTTGGCAATAGCTGTGCCAAAACTTCCGCCCCCCAGTACTGCAACCTTTAATTTTTCACTCATAGCATTTAAATCCAAACAACGGCGTCATTAATGACAGGAAAAATGTAGCAATTCTGGTGGAGAAAAGTGATATCCAGCGGTAACTGTAACTTTTTTGCACAATAAAATTCACATTTAATTTGTCCACATTTTCTGTGGATAACTTGGTGGATACATTTTGGGAAACCATCGCCAAGCCGCAAAATATCTGGCCCAACTACAAATTGTGCATTTTTTAACCTTATTTATTTTTCCCTTATAAATCAATAAATTACAAACCTTTATCCGAGTAAAAACCGGTTTTAGCGCAGCCTTTAAACAACTTGATTAATTCCGCACCCAAGGTGTGCATAAAAGGTTAGTGGACCTTAACCGCGAATCGACCGTAGCCACAAAAGGTTCATAATACAAGAGCATAATCAGGTAAATTTTTGCTGCGTTTTACACCCAACAAATGGTCAGCAGAAATTAAAAAATGCCCACTTATTACCCACTGATAAAGGCCGCGCACCAAAGCAGATTGCGGCTTTTTACTCTGGCCGCATCAGCAAACCGTAGCGGCCATCCACATACAGCAACGGGTTGACTTCATCCTCACCGACAAGCACCTGATGGATTTTGCCGACCACAATATGGTGCGTACCGTACTCCATCACCTTATCTGCTTCGCAAAAAAAGACCGCCTGGGCATCCGTCAGATATGGCACACCGTTCTCGTCTTGCTGCCATGCGCCAATACTGAAGCGATCACGCCCCTGCTCGCGCCCGGCGCAGAGGTTGGAAAGGTCTTGCTGATTGGAGTTCAACGCGTTGATCGCGAAGCGGGTACCTGGCGTTGAAAGGTAGTCGTGCTGCGAAACCAGCTTATTGATGCACACCAACAAAGAAGCGGGATTGTCCGATACCGATGTGACAGAAGATACGGTCATGGCGAATAACTCTCCGTCCTCCGTGCGCGCCGACAAAATGCACACGCCCGACGCAAGCCGACGCATCCCCAATTTCATTGCAACGCCTAAATTATTGTTTTGCATACAAACCCCCAACAGACTGACGCGCTATTCTGACTACAGAGCTGTGTTGAAACAAGAGCAAGGGTTCATCTTGGTGTACCACGCACGGGGCCTTGAGATAGGAAAGGATAGGCTATCTGATCATTAAGCCAGCGAGACGGAGATATTCTGGCCTATCGATCCGATTATTTCAGCGAGTTAATCCTTTTCCGTTGACGATCTCCAAACGCATGGGTATCATGCGCACCTCTCGAAATCAGGTGCTCCTGGTTTCATTCGGAGTGTAGCGCAGTCCGGTAGCGCGTCTGCTTTGGGAGCAGAATGTCGGGGGTTCGAATCCCTCCACTCCGACCACTTTACCTAGCTATAACGGGAACCTGCCAGGGTTCGACTTCCAGTATGCGCCCGTAGCTCAGCTGGATAGAGCATCCGCCTTCTAAGCGGATGGTCGCAGGTTCGAGTCCTGCCGGGCGCGCCATTTGCTAGAAGGCTTGGTGTCATTACCAAATAGCTGGTGAATGTGGTAAAACGTTGGTCTGCAATGCTACGGTGGCTGTAGCTCAGTTGGTAGAGCCCTGGATTGTGATTCCAGTGGTCGTGGGTTCGAGCCCCATCAGCCACCCCACTCCTTACACAAAAATTTCCCCTTTAGATTCAGTATATTAACCACTTCCCTGCCGCTCGTTTTTAACGATCACTCGCCCAGCCAAGTATATAATTTTTGAATTTGGGAGCACACTTGAAAAACTAGATGACATCTAGCGTTTACTCAAATTTTTTCAAAAGACTACGTTCACGATTGCTCAATTCGCTCCACTCCATGCCACTCCCACTTTATACAACCGCCTGCTATCACTGGTCGCGCTTAACTTTCTCTATTCGGAAACTTTCATTTTTGCCCAAAGCGCGCAGATCGGGGAGGAGTGATCTTTCCAGGGGGGGGAACAGTGGAATTTTTAGCGTGCTTATCAAGCATTCCAGGATGTTTGATGCTGCTCACGATACAGGAACAACCAGATTCGCTACTATGCTTCGCTGGACAGAAAGCAAAGCCCAAGCGCAAATACAGGTTTAGGAGTGTCTATGGAACAGTTCAAAACAATGGAAGATCTAAGGGAGTACGTGAAAGGTTTAGGTAAATTCTATGCCCGCCCCACCATCTCAGGCGAACACCCCACTCTGTATTTGGACCATTCACAAGGCCACATGGTGCAAGGGATAAGAGTAAAGGATTATCTGTTTTCACCATGCAAGCAATGGGTCATTCCTCATGACCAAATGGGACTTTCTTTTTCGGCCCACTGGCAGCATCTTAAAGATAAATACAGAATGAAAACCAAGCACGCCGATGGGAAAGCGGTGAATGTTTATTGGGTGCTGGAAGCTGCTGATATTCCTGCTGGCCTTGCATTCATTCAGGACAAACGAGAAAAGCAGCATTATCTATTAACCGTAACAGAGCAGATGACTGTGTATGCGCTCGCAAAGAAATTAGCATGGGTTGCAGACAGGATGAGCAAAATTACCGATGCGGGAAAAGCATTATGATTAAGTACAAATTTGAAGAAGAAAAAGATTTCATTCTTCACTATGCTCGAGAGCTTGATCGCCCAATAGTAGTTAAAGTTATTGAGGCGGGCCAAGCCGTATCATCTGAGGAGGCAAATGCGTTGGCCCAATTTTTCTGGGATATGGTCGATGAAATCGTAAAAGACAAAAAGAATGGTAAGGTTGTGGCAGGCCAGTCAGACCTTGAAGCATGGAACGAATATGTTTTTGAGAGCATTCGTTCATATCTACGCAATAATGGTTACGAACAAGAATGGGAAAACCATGCATGAAACGTCGCAACATTCCACCCCTACCCTTTTTCTTCCCCCAAAAGCTCCCCATTTAACCGTGCCTGTGGGACAATGCCGCCCTGTTTTCCCTTATAAGATCAACTGTCTAAGGTAGCTTGAATCCATGTCTGCAATGGTCCTCGATGGCAAGGCGCTTGCCGAAAAAACCGAACAAGAACTGTCCCAGCGTGTTGCGGCGCTTAAAGCCAGCAGCAACGGTCAAACCCCTATCCTGGCCACCATTCTGGTGGGCGATGATCCCGCGTCGGCGACTTATGTGAAGATGAAGGGCAACGCCTGCAAGCGCATCGGGATGGATTCGTTGAAGGTGGAGATGTCCAGCCAGACGACCACCGAGGAACTGCTGGCCAAGATTCACGAGCTGAACCAGAACCCCAATGTCCACGGCATTTTGTTGCAGCACCCAGTGCCGGAACAAATCGACGAGCGCTTGTGCTTTGATGCTATTGCGGCCGAAAAGGACGTTGATGGTGTGACCTGCCTCGGCTTCGGTCGCATGAGCATGGGTGAAGAGGCTTACGGGTGCGCGACGCCGAAGGGCATCATGCGCCTGCTGGAGGCCTACAATATTCCCCTTTCCGGCAAGCACGCTGTGGTTGTGGGTCGCAGCCCG
>DATJLH010000056.1:0-14649 GCA_035490615.1 Cellvibrio sp. | reverse complement strand
TGAGTCAACTGAAAAAAGCGTTTGCGGCGCTGCTGATCGTGCTGTCGCTGCAGATGCTCTATACGTTAACAACTGCAACTGCTGCAAACCCTCCGGCCAAATGCCAATCGCAGAATCACTGTTGATATGGCCAAGGTTTTTTAGGCGTAAAAAATTCGCACCCCACAGCAACGCCCAATAAGCCGCTTTGCTGTCTTTCATCCAGGGATCATTGCTGCTCGCAATCACATGCACCGGAACGCCGAGCGGTCGGTCAGGCAAGCGATGTGCGATATGAAATTTATCCGGATCAGCCGGCGCCACCAGCAACACCGCTGCTACCTGCCCGGGAAAATCGGCGGCGATAGACGCGGCGGCCAATGCACCGAAACTGTGAGCGACCAGGATGGTCGGCGCGCCGATTTTATCGAGGGATTTCTTAATCGCTGCGCGCCATTTGTCCAGGTCAGCCCGGTGCCAATCCTTGACGGTAATTCGCCGGGTGTTCACCAGTTTTTGCTGCCACAGGGTTTGCCAATGGTTGGCGTCACTGTTATTCAGGCCGGGCACGATCAGAACTGGATGGCCAGCGGTAAACGCCGCGGGATTTGAGAACTGCACGGGGCTGAAGTCCTCATTTGCCAAGGGTTGTTCGCGGGTATGGAACGGCAAACGCATGGCTCACTCCTATAGCAAGTGGTATTGATGCGCAGCATAAAGACAAACAGCCTCCACGCGAAGGAATGATTTGTTCTGTGGTTATGACTGAATGTCGGGGTATTCTTGCAGTAGTTGTCGGATTACGCCTGCGGCTAATTCGACCCGAGAATCTGGATGCAACATTGTGATATTTTTGCCCCACCTGTCGGATTACGCCTGCGGCTAATCCGACCTATGCATCGTGCCACACCCGTAGGTCGGGTTAGCGCAGCGTAACCCGACAAGCAAACCCGGCGACAAATTCAATAGCCCCGTGGATTAGCGCAGCCTAATCCGAATCACCCTGCAAACGGAGCCCGCCATGAGCGATACCGTATTATCTTTCTGGTTCACCGAACTCACGCCCGAACAATGGTGGATAAAAGACGAAGCACTCGATCAACGCATCCGCGCGCGATTCAATGAAAAACACGCGCAAGCCGCGCGCTGCGAATTGTTTTCATGGCGAGGTACCGCGAAAGGCCGATTGGCAGAAGTGATTGTGCTGGATCAATTTTCCCGCAACATGTTTCGCGATTCACCCGCGGCGTTTTCCTGTGATGCACTGGCCCTGGCGCTTGCGCAGGAAGCCGTCGCGTGTGGAGCCGATAAAGCGCTGACCGCCGTCGAGCGCAGCTTTTTGTACATGCCCTATATGCACAGCGAGTCGCTGGTCATTCACGAAGAGGCGGTGCGGTTATTCACCGCTAACGGTATCCAGAACAATCTGGATTTTGAATTCCAGCATAAAGCGATTATTGAAAAATTCGGGCGTTATCCGCACCGCAATAAGATTTTAGGCAGGGAGTCGACAGCAGAGGAGCTCGTGTTTTTGCAGCAGCCGGGGTCGAGTTTTTAGATTGTTAACTGGGGGTGTTTGTCGGATTACGCCTGCGGCTAATCCGACCTACGGGATAGCAGGTCGGAATCCGACATCGCGTGTCACGCCAAAAAAATCATTCACTTCACCACATGCTGCGCAATATACAATTGCCAGGGTTCTACCGGCGGTTCTGCATAACCCACGGGCACGCCGCTCATATCCGGTAGGTGGTGAGCAATGCCTTTATGGCAATCGATACAGGTTTTTTCACCGCTGGCCAATAAGGTGGAATGCATTTGTTGCGCGCGCGGTGATTGCAGCGTGAAGTCCATGTATTCAAAGTTATGGCAGTTGCGACATTCGAGCGAGTCGTTCGCTTTCAGCCGACGCCATTCACGCTCGGCCAACATGCGCCGTTTTTCCACGAATTTATCGCGCGTATCAATGGTGCCGAAGATCCAGCCCCAGACTTCTTTCGAAGCTTCCATCTTGCGCGCAATTTTATAAGTCCAATCGTGCGGCACGTGACAATCGGAACACACGGCGCGCACGCCGGAGCGATTGGTGTAGTGAATGGTGGGGATCAATTCCTGATACGGATTGGCCTGCATCTCATGGCAACCGATACAGAATTGTTCGGTGTTGGTGTATTCCAGTGCGGTGTTGAATCCGCCCCAAAAAATAATCCCGGCAATAAATCCGCCCATGCTCAGCGTGCCCAGGCCGATATAGGCCGAGGGCCGGTTGAATACTCGCCAGTAGGTTTTCAATAATGTCCACATGGTTTATTCCGCCTGTCGCTCTTGGCTTTCTTGCAACACGGTATCGATGCTTTTGAAATGGTTTGTCGTCGCGGGGGCAACATCGTGTTGGGGCACATGGCATTGCAGGCAAAAGTAACGGCGCGGCGACACAGCGGCGAGCACCTGGTTATCGCGGTCCAGGTAATGGGTAATGCTCACCATGGGCGCGCCGGTTTCCGGGCTGCGGGTGCGGCTGTGGCAGGTCAGGCATTGGTTAAATTCTTTCGTCAATTGATAACCGCGCACGGTGTGCGGGATCATCGGCGGCTGGTCGGGATAATTGCGCACCGGTCGGCGGCTGGGTGTGGTTTCGCGGGGAATCTTCGGAGCGGGTAATTCCTGGCTTAAGGTGCCGCCGGGGCGGACACCGTCAGGGCCGGGTGCGTCAGGTGTGTCTTCCGCGTGCAAAGCCGTGGTCAACAGCAAGGCCAGTAACAGGATATATTTCATCGTCATACTCCTTTACGCCAGGCTGATGAGTTCGAGTTTTACTGCACACTTTTTGAAATCCGTCTGCAGTGATATGGGATCGGTCGCGTCCAGCGTGACTTTATTGACCAGCCGGTTGGCATCAAAAAAGGGAACATAAACCAACCCGCGTGGCGGCTTGACCCGGCCCCGGGTTTCCACGCGCCCCCGCATGGAACCGCGCCGGCTGGTCACCCGGACCTCACTGCCGCGCCGGAAACCGAGTTCGCGCGCATCTTCATAATGCATGTAGATCATTGCCTGGGGGACGGCAGCGTTAAGCTCCGGCACGCGTTGGGTCATGGAGCCGGTGTGCCAGTGTTCCAGCACGCGCCCGGTGCTAAGCCAAAAGGGATATTCCTTGTCCGGCGACTCCGCCGGCGGCTCATAGGGCAGGGCAAAGATCAGCGCGCGCTTGTCTTCATGACCGTAAAACTGCACCCCGCTGCCTTCGGCTACATAAGGATCGTAGCCTTCGCGAAAACGCCAACGGGTTTCCTTGCCATCCACCACCGGCCAGCGCAGGCCGCGCTCCTGGTGATAGCGATCAAAGGGCGCCAGGTCGTGGGCTTTGCCGCGACCGAAGCGCGCATATTCTTCGAACAAACCTTTCTGCACATAAAACCCGAACGCCTTGGCTTCATCGTTGCGATAGCCGGCCTCGATATCGGCCAGCGGGAACTGGTCTACCTGGCCGTTGGCGAATAACACCTGATAGAGAGTTTTACCGCGATAATCCGGCGCCTTGGCTAGCAGATCTTCTGGCCAGACATCATCGGTTTTCAGGCGTTTGGAAAATTCGATCAACTGCCACAAATCCGAGCGCGCCTCGCCGGGCGGCGGTACCAGTTGATGCCAGAACTGCGTGCGGCGCTCGGCGTTACCAAAGGCGCCTTCTTTCTCCACCCACATGGCCGCCGGCAGGATCAAATCGGCCGCCTGCACTGAAGCCGTGGGATAGACATCGGACACAATCACAAACGCTTTCGGGTTACGCCAGCCGGGCAGGGTCTCCTGCATGATATTCGGCCCGGCCTGCACGTTGTTGCACACTTGCGTCCAGTAAACGCGCACCACGCCGTCTTTCAATTTGCGACTTTGGGTTACTGCCGCAAAACCTACTTTGTCGGGGATGGTGCCGGGCGGAAGCTTCCAGATGTCTTCGGTTTTGGCGCGATGCTTGGGGTTGGTAACCAGCATGTCCGCCGGCAAACGATGGGAGAAGGTACCCACTTCCCGCGCTGAGCCGCAGGCAGACGGCTGGCCCGTCAGGGAAAAAGGGCTGTTGCCCGGCTCGCTGATCTTGCCGGTCAGCAGATGCAGGTTGTACACCATGTTGTTGGCCCAGACGCCGCGCGTATGCTGGTTAAAACCCATGGTCCACAACGACATGACTTTTACCTTGGGGTCTGCATACAACTCTGCCAGTTTCCTGAGCCGTTCAGCGGGCACACCGGTTTCTTCAGCCGTGTGCTCCAGGGTGTAAGGCCGCACAAAGGCCGCGAAGTCTTCAAAGTTAATGTCAGTCCAGGTGTTCGCCTTGTCCGCGCCTTTTGCGTTGACCTGACGCGGATCTTCCGGGCGCAAGCCATAGCCGATGTCATCCTGCCCGCGCACAAAGCGTGTATGTTTATTGACAAAGTCGCGGTTCACCTTGTCGTTCTGGATGATGTAGTTGGCGATGTAATTGAGGATGATTAAATCCGTGTGCGGCTTGAAGATGATCGGAATATCCGCCAGCTCAAAACTGCGCGTTTCGTAGGGCGACATCGCCACCACTTTCACATGTTCGAAGGACAGCCGCCGGTCCGTGACGCGGCTCCACAGAATCGGATGCATCTCCGCCATGTTTGCCCCCCAGAGAACAAACGCATCGGCGTGTTCAATATCGTCATAGCAACCCATGGGTTCGTCGATGCCGAAGGTCCGCATAAAGCCGCCCACCGCCGACGCCATACAATGACGTGCATTGGGGTCGAGATTATTGCTGCGCAGACCGCCTTTAAACAGTTTGCTGGCGGCATAGGCTTCCCAGATAGTCCACTGCCCGGAGCCGAGCATGGCCACACTTTCCGGCCCGGATTCACGCAGCGCTTCTTTAAACTTTTGCGCCATGATGTCGAACGCCTGGTCCCAGGTCACCGGCGCAAAATCGCCCTGCTTGTCGTACTTGCCGTCTTTCATGCGCAACAGCGGTGTACGCAAACGATCACCGCCGTACATGATCTTGGAAAGAAAATAACCTTTGATGCAATTCAGCCCGCGATTGACTTCAGCCTTCACATCGCCGTGGGTGGCAACCACCTGGTCATCTTTGGTCGCCACCATCACGCCGCAGCCCACGCCGCAAAAACGGCATGGCGCCTTGTCCCATTTGAGCGTGGTTAATTCGCGGTTGGTGATAAGGTTGGTCGCGCTGGCGGGTAAGGGGACGCCGATGACGGCTGCGGCTACGGCAGCAGCATGGGCTTTGGCAAATTCGCGGCGGGAAATCGTCATAGGGGGCCAGCCTCCTCATTCAAAATTTCGTGATACACGAGCGCCGCATTAAGCGCGCCGGGTTGTGCGGTAATCTCATCAATGAGATTCAGAATGGCCTGCTCCTGGGCTGCCTCTATCACAATCACCAGTTTGCCCTGATCACTGACTGCATGAATCTCCACGCCGGGTTTTGTTTCCAGCCAGCGCTGGATATCCAGCACCGCAAAGGGGTGCACATGCGCAATGACACTGGCGATGTGCACCGTGTGCGACGGTTGGTGTAACGGAATTAATTCAGCAGACACGGGCAATCCTTATTCCATGAAGAAAAATGTGCAGGCTTAGAGAGGGCCGGGTGGGCCGGCAAAGAGCTGATACATCCACACCACAAAACCGTAGCCGCCAACGATAGCGACACTGAGGATAGGAAATAAAAACACGATAATAAAAATAAACAGGCGCCATTCCTGGCGCCGCTGTTCCTGATCGGCTTGGGCAAGCTGAGGTTTCTGCATCACTGCGACCCCTTATTGGTGTAACAACGGTTTTGTGAGGATAGTTGAGAAAAAAAACTTTTCAAAAAGGAATAGCGGGTGAAATTGATTTACATCAAAATTTCCGTGAAATAAACCCGCCGGATCTGCGGCAATTTCACTAATACCATCACGCCAAACACCGCCGCTGCTGCACCGAGCAACCATTGCAGATTCACCCACTGCGCACAGGCGCCGAAGATAAATGCGCCCAAAGCCGGGCCGGCGCGAAAGATCAAACCGTACAACGCCATCACCCGACCCTTCATTGCCGGTTCACTCAAGGTTTGCGCCATGGTTTGCATACCGATGTTACACACCACATGAAAAATACCGGCGATGGCGATGATAAAAACCACCCATTCCAGTTGCGTGGCGAATGAAAAAATCATCAGGGTTGCAGCAATACCGACGGCGGAGCCAAAGGTAATTTTTATGAGATGGTCTGCCGGTTTGGCTTTTAACATCCATACGGCACCGAGCAGGGCGCCGAAGCCTTGCGCGCTCATCAGCCAGGACAGGGTTTGCGGACCGCCGCGCAAGATATCCCCCGCAATCGCAGGAAATAATTCGCTGAACGGCCGCGCCAGCAACGCAAAACCCAGCGCCAGCGCAAATAACGTAGCGATCACCGGCGTGTGACGGATGTAGGAAAAACCGGAATGGATATCGTGCAGGATATGCACGGTGCGCGGTGATAAACCCGGCCGATTGATGTGGCGGCGTACCCACACGATGACGGTCACCAGGGCAATAAACGAAAAGGCATTGATCAGAAAAACCTGCTCGATATGGCCGGTCACCATCACCACGCCGGCAATTGCCGGGCCGAGGCTGCGCGCAAGATTCACGGCAATGGAATTGGTGGCAATGGCCTGCGACATGCGCTCCGGCGGCGCCAGTGAACCAATGACCAACATACGCACCGGTTGATTAAAACCTTGCACACTGGCGTCGGTGATCGCCCAGGCGAGTAATAACCAGATGGTCACCACACCGCTGGCCGTCATGGCCCAGAGGATCAGCGTCAATACAATCAGCAGGGTTTGGGTGAGCAACATCAGGCGAAAAGGATTACTGCGATCTGTCACTGCACCGGCGAAGGGGGCGACCCATAAGGCCGCAATTAAATCGCTCATCGCGATGGCGCCCACCCAGGCGGGCGAATGCGTCAGCTCCCAGGTCAACCAACCCACGGCGGTTTTTTGCATCCAGCTACCGAGCGAGGATAAACCGTGCCCGGTGCTGAAGATCACAAAGTAGGGAATGCCATGGCGGGTCGCTAATGAATTCATGAACCTCTTGACCAGTAAACTCCTTTGTTTACGCCGCGAGGGTGGTGTCGGGTTACGCTGCGCTAACCCAACCTACGGGAACACGCGCATCCCACCATGTAGGTCGAATTAGCAAAGCGTAATCCGACAATTACAACTTCTGGCGAATAATATCAACCAGCGCACTGATATGATCAGGGCGATCATTCAAGGCGGGAATGTAGTGATACGACTCGCCGCCATGATGTAAAAAAATCTCCCGGTTCTGTTCCGCCAACTCTTCCAGAGTTTCCAGGCAATCTGCGCTGAAGGCAGGGGAAACTATCGCAATCTGTTTAACGCCCTGTGCGGGTAATGCTTCCAGCGTTTTATCGGTGTAAGGCTGCAACCACTCCGCGTAGCCAAAGCGCGACTGAAACGTCGATAAACACACGTCTTTATCCAGCCCCAATTTTTCGGCGACCAGGCGAGTGGTCTTCATGCAAAAACAATAATAAGGATCGCCCAACTCCAGATTGCGCTTTGGCATACCGTGGTAAGAAAAAAGAATTTTTTGCGGCAAGCCCTGCGCATCAATATGTTCTTTAATACTCTGCGCCAGGGAATCGATATATAGCGGGTTATCGATATAACCGTTAATAAAGTCCACCGACGGCACCCAACGCCAGGTCATGAGTTCGCGCGCAACGGCATCGAAGACAGAGCCGGTGGTGGGCGCGGCGTATTGCGGATACAACGGCAAGACAATGATGCGCCGAATACCGGCTTCACGAAATTCCCGCAACGCGCTGGCAATGGAGGGGTTGCCGTAACGCATGCCCAACTTGACGCTGACGTCGCTGCCTAACTCTTGTTGAACAGCGGTCTGCTGACGTTGGCTGATCGCCAGCAACGGCGAGCCTTCATCGGTCCAGATACTCTTGTACAAGGCGGCGGATTTTTTCGGGCGCACGCGCAGGATAATGCCATGCAAAATCAGCTTCCACGCCAGGGGCGGAATTTCAATGACGCGCGGGTCGGACAGAAATTCTGCAAGATAGGTGCGCACCGACGGCGTGGTGGGCGCGTCCGGCGTGCCCAGGTTCACCAGCAAAACCCCGGTGGTGACGCGCGGCGCCGTCTCTTTGCGGTGAAATAACGCATCAGCAGGTTGTTGCAGCGTGCTATAAGTCATGAAGCCTCCTCGACAGGTTGCGAAAAAATAGCCGCTTATACCGGATAAATCCAGTAAAAGATCGCAATCGTGCTAATTGGTCACAAGCAGGTTGTTTGCGATCAGCCGGCGCTGATTGTGCGGAGAATTTTTGTTGCCGTGCCTTGATTTATATTCACGCCTGATCCAGCCTTATAGTAAGCGCGTATAGCGTCAGTAACGCGTCGCTTTTGCCAAAGCTGCATCGCTCGTTATTACCGCGAACAGATGTTATTAACGCGTATCAATGCTGTCCTTTCCTGAAGGTGACCGATCGTGCGCAACTCGCCTGCTGCCAATAAATCCTCGACTGAAATTGTCTCGTTTGTGCTGGATAAAGCCACGTTGTTTTACGATGGCCAATGTCCCATCTGCCTGCGCGAAATGCACTGGCTCAATAAGTTCAAAGCGGCGGGGTTGCAGCTAATCAATGTGCACGACATGTTGAGTTTATCGGCGGATGAACGCGAACGTTTGCTGCGCCGTTTGCATTTGAAACAGGCAGACGGCCGTTGGTTGATGGATATGGATGCGAGTGTGGCCGCCTGGTCGTATACGCCATTCGGCTTCCTGTTGCGCCCCCTGCGTTGGCGCCTGTTCGCCCGGTTGGTGGATCATTTCTATGAGCGCTGGGCCGATAAACGTTACTGCCGCGTTTATGGCTGTTCCTTACCGCCGGGTACTGCTGGGAAATATTGAGAAAGAAAGCGAAGCGCCGGAATACTTCTTCCGGCGCTGTCATCAAGGCAATTATTTTTTGCCGGCGGGCTCAAGGCGATAAATCTTGCCGTTGTTTTCATCAGAAATCAGATACACAAAACCATCCGGCCCTTGCACCACATCGCGGAAACGCTCACCGACTTCTTCTTGCAGCAGGCGCTCTTCGTGGGTGATCTTGTCGCCATCCAGTACCAGGCGCGCCAGGGTTTGGCCGCGCAACGCGCTTACCAATAAATTGCCTTTCCACTCAGGAAATTTATCACCGGTATAAAACGTCATGCCCGCAATCGCGATGGACGGCACCCACTTGTGTAAGGGTTGCTCCATGCCTTCTTTGTGCGTGCCGATACCGATCTTGCCGCCGCCGTAATTTTCACCGTAGGTAATCACTGGCCAGCCGTAATTTTTTCCGGGCTCATCCAGGTTAATTTCATCGCCGCCCTGTGGGCCGTGTTCGCCGGTCCAGAGTTTGCCGGTAGTGGGATGCAAGGCCGCGCCCTGCACATTGCGGTGACCGTAAGACCAGATCTCGGGCAAGGCACCTTCGGTTTTTACAAAAGGATTATCCTCCGGCACGCTGCCGTCGGGTTTGATGCGCACCACTTTGCCGTGGTGGTTATCGAGGGTTTGGGCATCATCCATGCGCGAGTAGCGATCACCCAGGGTGACAAACATATTACCGTCTGGCGTGAACACAATGCGCGATCCAAAGTGCGCGGTGCTGTCGAATTTGGGTTGCTGACTGAACACCACGGTCACGTCTTCCAGCGCATCACCTTTTAATACGCCGTAAGCCACAGCCGTGCTGTTACCTTTGCCTTCTTTGGCCGGTTCAGAATACGCAAAATACACGCGCTTGCTGGTCGCAAAATCCGGTGCCACGGTGACATCCAGCAAGCCGCCCTGACCGCGCGCAATAATCTCGGGTAGCCCTTTCAGGGCCGGGCCTTTGGTGCCATCGGCGTCAACAATGCGCATCTGGCCGCCGCGCTCGGTCACAATCATCTTGCCGCCTGGCAGGAAGTCCAGACCCCAGGGATTTTTCAATCCCTCGGTGACGGTGACCACGCGCAGCGGTGTGGTTTCTGTTTTTACATTGATCGTTTTACTGTGCGCCGCACCGGCACCCAGCAGCAGGCCGAGTGCTACAGCGAGTAATGAATAGGAGCGGGTTAGGGTTTTCATTTATCGTCTCCGATGACGGTTGCAGTGATTCGGCAGGTTAACAAAGGCGCGCCGCCGGTCGCAACGGGCGCAGCTTTAAGAAGTGTATAGATGCGCCTGAGCGCCGCGCGATAGATGTGGTAGGCTCATCACCCACATCAACGCCACCCACATGAAAGGAGAAGCCTATGGCCCGCACACCCTCAACCATGGTTGCCCTCGGCAGCGCTGCCGCTGATTTTCGTTTGTTCAATCCCGCTAACAATCAGCAGGTCGCGCGCGATGATCTGCGTAAGACCAAAGGCTTGTTGGTCATCTTTATGTGTAACCACTGCCCCTTTGTTAAACACATCCTTGAAGGGTTACGTGCCCTGGGGCGTGATTACCGCGACAGCGAGATCGGCCTGGTTGCCATCAGTTCCAACGATGCCGAACAATATCCCGATGACGCGCCGGAAAAAATGCCGCAACTCAACCTCGGCATAACCTATCTTTATGATGAAACCCAACAAGTTGCCAAGGCTTACGATGCCGCCTGTACGCCGGATTTTTTCTTATACGACGGTGATCTGCAATTGGTTTATCGCGGTCAGTTTGACGATGCCCGTCCAGGCAATGACGTACCGGTTACCGGTAAAGATTTGCGTGCAGCAATGGATGCACTATTGGAAGGAAAGCCTGTATCACCGAGCCAGGTGCCGAGCCTGGGCTGTAATATCAAGTGGAAGTAAGGGTTGTGATGTTAAAGCTGCAACCTCGCAGCTTTAACATCAATCGCTATCTTTTTATTCGCTGATTTGCTGGTGAATAGCAGGGTAGTTGGCTTCAAACTCTTTTGCCCGCGTCGCCCACACGTCATCCCAGGAGAACCAGGTGTTCGCCCAGAAGGCATCACTGCGCGGCGCATTATCATTGGCTTTGTTTAACACTTCCGCATCGTTACGGGTTTTAAAGGTCGCGCTGCCGAAGTTTGAATTTTCAAGCACCAATCGATATTGTCTGTTGGCGTTATAGCGCGTCCACTCATCATTGCTCCATGACGCCACGGCGCGATAATGGCTCAGGATATTGGGAGCATAAAATTCGCCCCAGTTACCCTGAAACTCGACATTATTTTTGTCAGTGCTGTTCGCAAAACGAAATGCGTGAGTGCCCGCGCCATCTTTATGGTAAACCACCAGCGCATGGGACCCCTGAGTTTGAATCTGGCTCATTGCTCTGGTAGTAAAGCTGCCGTGTGCGCTCACGGAAGTGTGTGAAACAAACGGAGCCTGATTGTTGATTTTGCCCGTCCACACAATGACGGTTTCTACATCATGACGATGACCGGCCAGGAAAGAAAAACCCAGTGCCTGGTCTTTTTCAAAATACAGTTCGTAAAAATGTGCACAGCGTTGGATGGTATTCCCACCTTCGTTGGTGGTGCGGCACAGCTGGCGATGAACGGTGTTCGCATAATTCTCCCAGCCGGCATCCCGACATGCGCCCCACACAGTACCGGTTGCACCAAGGCCCGGATTCTGCCGCAGATTTTCATAACGATGAAACGGCGTAGCCGCATAGCAGCCATCAGAATCAAAGTCGAACTTGGGATGGAAATTCAGCACCTGCGCTTCATTGTATTTGGTAATCGCTGCGTCCCAGCGAGGAAACTCATCCGCCTGTGCTTGGCCGATACCGCTGGCCAAAGTCGCCAACAACAGGTAACCGGCCGACCGAAACATTACTGCTTGCTTTATGCCTGATAGAAATGACATCACGTTTTCCTTAATGGTTATGGATTTTGGTGACGGCATTCTACAAACGTAATCATGACAACTTGTTGACGAGGCCCGGTGAGTCAAGCAGTGAGAAATGAAGAAAAAGAAAGAAGGGGCTCAGCGGGGTTTTCCGCCGAGTTTTTGAAATATGAAGTGATAAAAAACGTAATAATTTTTACATCAGGATTTCATCAAAACCTGATAAGCACAGAGGATGCACTGCGGTTTGCTTCGCCATGGTAAACGGCTTCAATATTGTTACCATCCGGGTCCAGCACAAACGCAGCATAATAGCCCGGATGATAATTGCTGCGCACACCGGGCGCGCCGTTGGAGGTGCCGCCATGGGCAAGCGCCGCTTCATAAAATGCATCTACCGTGGCGCGATCTTTCGCTTGAAATGCCAGATGATTGCGCCCGGTTAACATACCCAGGGCCGCCGGGCTGTCTGCTGCTGATACGACCAATTCGTCCGCCCAGAAAAATCCATCACCGGTACCGCTGACAGGAATATCCAATACCGCCAGGACCGCCGTATAAAATGTACGCGATACCGACAAGTCACGCACAACCAATTGAATATGATCAATCAAACGGCCGCGATGCAATTCTTGCGTTTCCATAATGGTCTCCTTCGGAAAGGTTGCAACATCGTAAAAAGCAGACGATGGCTCACTCGAAAGGTTCCTTTTTGTATAAAATCCCTCTCCACGTAGGTCGGATTAGCGCAGCGTAATCCGACAAAAACTCCATATCAATTATTCTTTAATAATAATGCTCCGATCTTCTTTTCCTCGTAGCGCACAGGTGCCAATAAACCTTTCCGTTTCTGAAACGGTATCGCCTTTCACCTTGGGTGAAAATCCCCACTTTGGATAAGCTTTTAAGCATCGCTTCATCAAAAGCCCTGATTCGTCATTCGTGTTACAAAAATCTATGTTGACGTTCTTCGGGGTATAAAGATTCGCGGAAGACTTAGTTAAATTGAACGACATCTTGCATAACGCATATTTTCCATTCTTCCCATAAGCTGATGGCAGTTCGACTTCTTTTATTACAGAAATAATCACGCGGGGGTCAGCAAACTTTGATGCAGTATTGGCTGAAAACATCATGTCACTACTGATTGTTGCAGCTAAGCTATAAGCGGATAAAAAGATTAATGTAAAGCCAGTGAGCAATGCCTTTATGTGTTTCATAAAAATTCCAATACCTCTATTTCTCCGATACGCCGTTTCGTTCACGCTGATACTCTTCGTAAGATTTATTCGTGCGTTCAATGCATTCATCATAGGCAGGTGGTGGTTCCTTAATACAATCGTTGCGCTGATTGATGCGTATATTCTCGTACACGGCTTTGTTGCTGCACCCGATCACGCCAAGTATAAGTAGCGTAATTAATAATATATTCATGGTCAAAGCCACCGAGTTCTTCAAAAAATTAATTTCCATTCAATACCTCCTCAATCACATCAACAATGTCCCAGCGCGGCACATAACTGCTGTTCGTCAGTACAATGATGGCGTTGTTAGCACGGGGTTCCAGCACAAGAATAGATTCATAGCCGCGTATGCCGCCCATGTGGTACGCGTAATCACTCTGATGACGGCGAGTGATGAACCAGCCCAAACCAATGCGCGTTTCTTCCCAGCTTGTGTTTTGTAAAGGCGTAAGCATTTGTTCGTAAGTGTTTTTCGTCAGGAGTTTTGGCGATTTAGTTAAAACCGCCTGGACCCACAGACTTAAATCGGCGACATTAGTAATTAACCCTTCACTGGGAAAAAACTGTGGGTCAAAAGGCCATTGCTGGTCATGAGAGATAGGCTGTGCATTTTTAAACGGCTCCACGTCTGGCTGTACGCCAGTCGATCCAGAATAATAACCGGAGCTATCCATCAACGCAGGCTTCAAAATATGACGTTCGATGTAAGTCTGATAGGGCAACCCGGAAGCCTCGGTAATAATCTTGCCGAGCAAATTAAAACCCGTGTCGGAATACTGAAACTGGACTCCCGGTTTGCTATCCGGGTTAACCGTCAGTACGTTTTTAAGATAAGCGCTATACCCGCTGTCTTCACTGAAAGGCTCGGGCCAGACCTTATCCTGTAAACCGCCGTGATGGGTGAGTAAATGTTTAATAGTCAGTTGGGAATGCTTAAACTCGGGAATATAAACGGCAACCTTGTTATCGAGTGCTAACGTATCTTTTTCCGCTAACTGCAGGATTGCTTGAGCGGTAAACAGCTTGGTGATAGACGCGATTCTAAAACGTGTAGTGCCTGGTCCAGTTTGTAGAATTTTATCCTTCTGTTGATGTAAGTCAGCGATATATACAATCTTCCCTGACTGTATGACGCTGACCGATAAAGCAGGAATCTTGTGCTCATACATGATGCCTGTTAAAGCCTGTTGCAAGGTGTCCGTTTTATCCGCAAATGCCGTGGCTGACATGCACACCAACACCAGAACTATCGAAACGAGTTTCCTTCCATTCATTGATTCACCTGACCTTCACTTTATGAAGAGCGGATTGTCTCACTCGTTATCCGAAATGTCAGGCCGCTCCGAGCGTGCATGCGGTATAAGTGGCTTTAGCAATTGATACCAAATTTTTGTTTCGCTTGCTTGATCTCATCTGCTGATGGCCACTTTCCTGTTCGGGCGGCTTTGCGTGCGAGGTACATCTCAGCTCGGTCTATCGCATCCACGCTTACACTGGCTGTTGAACCATCGGCTTTGCCATAGGTGATGC
>DATJLH010000055.1:0-4602 GCA_035490615.1 Cellvibrio sp. | reverse complement strand
TACAAACGATACATTGGCCGTGCTCCAGGTACCGTTAGCCAGACCCGGCCCACCAGCCCAGGTACGGATGCGCCAACCGTTGTTGGTAAATTGCGCGGTATTGCTGTAACTGAAATCATCGAACAGGATCTGTTGCGCATGTACCAGCGGCGCCAACAGCGCCAAAAGCAACGCGCCGACAAGGTGCCGGGCAAGCCTGGTCGATAGGTGTTGTTTGACCGAATACATGAATTGCTCCTTACAGTATTTTTGGTATCGGAAGAAAAAATGCCGTCGTGTATAAACACGCATGCCACGCTAACACCCGCTCATAACACCAACAATACAGCACCCCAAACTCGTACCGGCCTTGCCGAAAGTCGAACCCAAAGGGCTCACCAGTTCACAACAATTTGCCAATAAGTACGCCACTCACAGGCAGAGCACGACAGCTGCGAAGGTTTGAGGCGAACCGTTCATCGCGCTTATATGCAACCCCACCTGCCACTTTGTCGTTCTGTCCGCTTCCGCTCGGCCCGTTGCTCGGGGGTTGATAGCCTATACCTGCGCCCATATCGGGTTTCACTTCAGTTAAAGGAGAGTCATATGAAACACGTTCATTTTCAGGGAGTCACCAACGGCCTTAAGGGGGCTGAACAGGCGGTAAAAGATTTTGCCGGCGAATTTCGTCAATGGCTGCGCCAGGCCAACTGGCTGGAGATATTTTTGCTGTGTATCCCGGCGGCCCTGGCGATTACGCTCCTGCCCCTGGTGGTATTCCTGTTTGCCCTCTGCCTGCTTGCCCGCTGGTTGATGAGCCCGGCTAATCCGCCGGAAAATACCGGGCTGGTCGTAGACAATAACGCTGCTGGCACCGATGATAAGCCACAGCCGGTCAATCAATAATCCTGTGCCACGACCGCAAGGAAATGGAGTATCAACTGATGAACCACAAACCGACCACACCGGGTCACAATCCGGAAACCAATTTCAGCAAACTCTGGTGGCAATTCTTTGACTGGGTTGCAGTGGTTCCCTGGCCCAAGATGGTGGTGCTCTGTTTCCTTGCGTTTATCGTCGCCGGTATCTTGCATTTGCCGTCGATTTTTTATCTGGCCATCCTTGCCACCATCGTGATGAAAATTCTCGCGGGTGGTAAGCGGCGCGCCGACATCGCCGCCAGCGCCGCCTCGGAACGCGCCGATGTGGAAGCGCTGGAAAGGCGATTACTGGAGGCCCAGGTAGCCGTACTGCAAGCCCAGGTAGAGCCGCACTTTTTATTCAATACCCTGGCGTTGATCGGCCAATACATTGAAACCGATCCACCGGAAGCAGCGCGCATCCATAAGCATCTGATCGATTATTTACGGGCGGCTGTCCCGCAGATGCGCGCCGGTGGTGGCACCACGTTGGCGGAGCAAATTAATTTATCCCGCGCGTACCTCAATATCATGCAAGCGCGCATGAAAGAGCGACTGCGCGTAGCCATTGAGGTGCCGGACGTGTTAAATGAAGCGCGCTTTCCGCCGATGATGTTACAAAGTGTGGTGGAGAACGCCATCAAGCACGGTCTCGAACCCAAACTGGCCGGTGGGGAAATTAAAATTCGCGCGCGCCTTGCGGAAGGGGATTTAGTGGTGGAAGTCATCGACAACGGCGCCGGTTTTAATCCGCGCGCTAAAGACGGTGTGGGCTTGGCCAATATCCGCGAGCGCTTGAAAATATTGTACGGCGGCAAAGCGCAACTGGTGATTGAAGTTCCACCACAAGGCGGCACTGCCGTGGCGATCCATGTGCCCTATCATCTCAATGAAAAATAATACGCGCAGGAGTTCGGCCCCACATGCCCACCGCCATCATCGTTGACGACGAAGCCCCCATGCGCGCCCAACTGCACCGCCACTTGAAAAACGTGTGGCCGCAGCTGGCAATTGTGGCGGAAGCCAGCAGCGGCGTTGAAGCGATTGAACTGGTAACACGCCACAAGCCGGATATTATTTTTCTCGACATCCGTATGCCCGGCTTGAGCGGTATCGAAACCGCGAAGGTGTTATACAACCAGTGTCATATCGTCTTTGTTACCGCTTACGATCAATACGCCGTGCAGGCGTTCGACCAGGGCGCGATTGATTATCTGCTTAAACCGGTAGACGACGAGCGCTTGCGTCTCACTTGCGAGCGCCTAAACGCGCGCTTGCAGAGCCAACCGGAAAATATCGAAGCCCTGTTAAAAAACCTGCTGCAGTTTGAAGAAGGCCAAACGCCGAATTACCTGCGCTGGATTCAGGCCAGCGTGGGTAACAGCTTGCGCATGATCAGCACCCAGGAAATTTTATTTTTTCGCGCGGATGATAAGTACACCCGGGTGCAAACCGAGAAAGCCGAATTCCTGATTCGCAAGCCATTAAAAGAGTTGGCACTGGAGCTGGACCCGCAGGAGTTCTGGCGGATTCATCGCGGGATTCTGGTGCGCGTTGATGCGATTAGCGAAGTCACCCGCGATTACCGCGGGCGACAGATTGTGCATGTGCGCAATCATCCGGAGCACCTTGAGGTGAGCCGCAACCATTCGCATTTGTTTCAGCAGATGTAGGGGATTTTCTAGCGAGACCGGAGTTACGAAAGAGTTACAGCCTGTTGCTACAGTTTTTCTAAAAATATTAAAAGGAGAATACAAAATATGAAAAGATTAATAAGTGTTTTGACATTAACAATAGCTAGCGTTTCCCATGCGGATTACTATCCAGCACCTGCGCATCGCGTTTTCGGAGAGCCTCACTCAAAAGCAGATGAAAAAGCAATCAACGAGCTTATGACGGACTTCCGCAACGCCTGGTCAGCGCAGGATGCTGCTGGTGTTGCAGCCACTCACGCTCATGATGCCGAATGGATCAATGCTTTCGGCAGAACCTTCAGAGGTACCGAAGAATTAAGATCATTTTTAGAAAAAACGCTATTTCCTGCCTTTAATCCCAATGTTTCCATGGAAGAAATGGCATCACTTAAGGAAATATCTCGCCGTTACATCGGTAATGACGCCGCTGTTATCAATGCGCAAATGGATAGCAGCAGAGGCTCATCCGTCGGTGAAGGGTCGAGAAGAGTATCACTCAACCTTGTTTTGGAAGAAGAAAATGGTGAGTGGAAAATAGTCCATCAAATCATCACAGACCTTCGAGAAACCCGTCAGCCATTGAAGTAGCAGAGAAGTTCAAGACTGTAATTAAGAAACTGCAAATAGCGCAACCCTTGCTTTAGCTTGCACGCTCTGCGCGGCGACGTACAAACTTAACCCGTAAGTCAGTGCCTCGCCCAGGTTATCCAAACTGTCCGAAAGCAGCGCCGTCGAACGTCCATAAAAAGCTGCGCCGACAAAAAAAGGAACATAACCGCATTGATCCAGAGCACCTTTATCATGGTGCTCTTCTGTCGAGTACGCAGTGCATCTACTGCACAATTGTTTTCACAATATGAACCGCCCATTAGAACCTCCAAACTTTATCGCTGCCTTACGGCTAGCACAGCTATTTTTTGGGCAATAAATGTCTTTTAAGGCAAGGGCACTTATTTAGTCAAAATTGTTGTTAAGCCTTGTCAAGCTCTTCATTCCATTGTTCTTCGTACCCAGCTCGCTCCAGATAACCGCCAAACGAGTTATAAAGCTTTTCTGTCCAGTACTGTGAGCTACCTTCGCAGGGAAGTACCAAACCACCTTCAGCTGATCGATTAACCATTGCCCAGAAAAATTTACTCAGATGGATTGCTTCCTTCTTATTAGCAACCTCTCCTTTTTGGATAATCGCTTTCGCTAAAAAATCGTTTAATTGATCTGCCATGAAAAGGGCAACGACTTTTTCTTCATCATAGGTATACTCGATCATAAAGCCCCACCAATTTTTACAGACATTCTGTCTGCCGTCTATTTTAGTTTTACATCAATCTACCAGCACTCGATAAAGCGGATTGCGGAGCGCTGTGCTGGACCATCACCGACACGGATGTCGGTGATGAGTCTACAGGGATGTATGCATTCGCTACATTCTGTAGCTCACCCTGCGGGCAGCTACGCTGTGCAAACGGGCTGTCCTGCCCGTTTGTTACGGCGTGTCCAGCATAGCGCTCCGCAATCCAGCTAATGGCACGCTCAAAAAATCACTAACCTTCCCCCACAACCTTCTGCAACTCCCCCATCACCCACTTCACCAACGCATCCTGCTGCTTCGCTTTCCATTGATCCTGTTGCAAGGATTTTGCCCACTGCAGCAATTGTACTTGCTCTTGTCGCGACCAATCGGTGGCGCTGGTGCGGAGGGTGAGTGCGCCGCGTTCGGCGTGGGGGCGGTGCCAGAGTTGGCGGGTGACGGTGAGGGCGCGGGCCATGACAACGAGGGGGAAATTGGGATGCTGCACCGGGCCGGCGAATTCTTTTTGTTGCGCCAGCGGTAACCAGCCGAGGCGCTTTCCGGGGAGTTGCCGTGCGGCGAGCCAGCCGCCGACGGAGCCGATAACGCCGCCGGATAATGCACCTAATAAAAATGAACTACCGCCTAAACCGGCGTCCACAATCAAGCCGGTTGCCGCGCCGGCGGCGCCGCTGACCAATAATAATTCGCGTTGTTTTAA
>DATJLH010000054.1:0-7236 GCA_035490615.1 Cellvibrio sp. | reverse complement strand
CGCCGTGAACCCATCCATGGGGGCTCAGCAGCGGCGTCCTGCCGCTGATGGTCTGCCACACCTTCACCCGATCCCCTTCGGAAAGATTTTCGTTCTATTAAACTTTTTAAAGCATAAAAGCTGACTCATTAAGAGATCGATGTTGGCACCATACGAGTTTGGCATTAGATCCTTTGTTTCGAAACCTTCAAGTCATGGATGACTTGAAGGAGCTACAGGGATGTATTCATGCGTTTTCGAAACAAAGGATCTAATGCCAAACGTGCTACGAAGTACCTATCAGAAGTACCTATCAAAAGTTATAAACAATTGACGGAAGTCATTTATGTATCTGAAAAAATTTATCTACGTCAATTGGGGCAATGTGCCGAATACCGAATTTGAATTCGGGCCGATTAATTTATTTTCCGGCGGTAATGGATCGGGCAAGACCACCGCGGCAGATGCGGTGCAGACGATCATGACCGCTGCGCACGATAATCTATTTCATTTTAATCCAGGGCAAGACGAATCCAGTCAGCGGGGGCGGGGCGGTAAGCAGGTGCGGACGCTGGCGTCTTATGTATTGGGTTGTGATGATGGTGCTTACGCGCGCCCTTATGGGTGTGACGGTTATCTGGCCGCTGTGTTTTATCCGACACAGGGTGAGGCGAGCGAGCCGTTTACGGCGCTGATGGGGATGCGCGCGGTGATTGAGGGCGCGGGTCAGCAGCGGGTGGCGCGGCTTGAGGAAACGCAGTTTTTTATCTTGCCGGATGTGACCCTGAATCTGGCTGATTTGCTCAAAGAAGACAAAAGCGGGCGTTATGTGGTGCCGCTGGATCGTGTATATGCCGGTTTGCGTCGGCAGTTTGGCAGTGATCAGGTTGAAAAGTACGATAAGAAGAAAGCCTATCTGTGTCGGTTGTATGGCATCTTGCGCGGCAGCAAAAAGGATGCAGTGTCCGAGCGGGAGGCGATGAATGCGGCGCGGGCATTTTCGCGGTTCATGGCGTATAAGCCGATCAAGGGTATTGATGAATTTGTGGCGACCGAGGTGCTGGAGTATCGCGATCTGGGTGAAGCGATTCGCAATGTGTCGGCGATGCTCAAGCGGATTCATACCATGGAATCCGACGCGCGTCAGTTGCGTGAGGCGATTACGCGGATGGCGAATGGTCGCGATACCGCAGACAGTTTTATTGCGAATTGGCTGGAGCAGCAGGTTGTGCATTACAGCCTTGCACGGCGGCGTTATAACGATAGCCAGGCGCGTTATCTGAAAGAGAAACAGCAACAGCAAGGTTTGCGTGAGCAGTTGGCGGGCAATGAACAATCGCTGTTGTTGTGCGAACAGCGCCGCGAAGAACTGAACCAACAGATTCTCGATGTCAACGCGCGCCGTTTGGGTGTGCCGGCGCTACGCGATAAAGACCAATTAACGGCGGATAAGAAACAACTGGAGCAGCAGATTCATCAGGGTGTTCCTGAGCTGCTTAAGCAGGATCAACAACTGCAATTTAATCATCAGGCAGCGCAACAGATTATCCATGCCCTGCGGCAAACGTCCATCAGCCTGGTTATCCCTGCATTGGCTGACAAGCCGCTACAAAAGCTCACCAAACAATTAATCGATGACGAATTGCATATCGACTTCCACCAGTTGTTAAACCGCGACTGGATTGATATCACCCCGCTGGAAGATAAGCTGGACGCCGCATTGCAACAGCAATTGCTGCACAACCAGTTGGTGTCGCACTGGTTTGGTGAGGCAGCTGCGCAGCGCGATAACCTGCGTGATCAGCTGGCGCAAGAGCGCGACAAACGTCAGCAACTGGCGGAGCGTTTGCAAAAACAAGTGGATGCCAAACAACGTGATATCCACGGCCTGGAATCCAACCAGGTAACTTATCCAGGCTTTGTGCGTGCGGCCTTGGAGCTTTTGCATCACCAGTGTCCCGAGGCGGATGCCCGGGTGTTATGCGATTACGTGGAAGTCATGGACCGCGAATGGCAATCCGCTATTGAAGGTTATATCGGCGCCGCGCGGTTCGGCATTATTGTGACACCGGAGTGTGAAGCCGAAGCGATCAGGCTGGTGCGCAATATGCCGGGGCAGGGTAAAAGCGCGCGGGTTATCCAGGGCGATAAAGCGCGGCGCGATATGGAAAAATTACCCGGCTTACCGAGCAATTCCATCGTGCAGGTGATGAGTTTTACCCACGCTACTGCGGAATATTATTTAAAAGCAAGTTACGGCAATGTCGAGCGTGTCGCCGATGCCCAGGCCCTGCGCAATACCCGCCGGGGTTTGACGAAAGATGCCATGGGGTCGGGCAATTACGCGATGTTCCGCTGCGATATTCCCGACAGCGAACTGGTTTTTGGCCAGGAAGCCCGTGAGCGTGCTCTGGAAGAAAAGCGCCGTGAACTGGAGCAGTTAACCCGCGAGTGGCAGGAAGCTACTGACCACGCTAATGAAATTCAACAACTCCTGCGCGCCGTGGATAAGCTTAAGCCCGTCAGCTATGCCGATGTGCTGCAAACCATGTTGGTTGCGCAGCGACGGGTGCAGGCTATTGACGAAAAATTGCAACAGTTGGACCTCAGCGATTTTGCCGCCCTGGATGAGGAACTGGCAAAACTGCGCGAATCGGATAAAGCCCTTGCGCAGGAACTCAAACAACTCACCGAAGCGCGCGTAGACTGCAAGGCAAAACTTCATAATGTGGATGACCGCTGCCGCGCGCTGGATACCGAGCAAGACAAAACGCTGGATATTGTGGATCGCGCTGAAGAGAATCTGCGCAGTGTGGCGGCGCTCTGGCCAGACTTCGATCCGGAACAACGGCTAAGCCTGGCAGACCAGGATTGCGCGCAGCATGAAGTGGCTTATTTTGAGCAGCAATTGCAGACGACGACAGCGGAATTGAAAAGTCATCTGCACCGTTTGCAGCAGGCCGTCCTACAGCACAACCAGTTTTGTAAAACTGCTGACAGCCTGATGTTTAACCTGGATTTCAGCGATGATCTGGGGCAGAAAAATTTCCGCGAAGTCTGCGAGATCCGCCGGCATTTCGACAAACTCTATAATCGCGATAAAAATCATATCCTCGCCCAGCGCCATGCAGAACTGGAGTCGCTACGCCACAGTTTCAACAATGCCTTTGTCACCAACCTGTGCCATTCGATTTATCAGGCAATCAACGACGGCAAAAAAATCCTTGATGATTTGAACAAGGAACTGGAGCACCACCGCTTTGGTGCGGACCGCGAACGTTTCCGTTTTGATTACGACTGGGTGCCGGAATTCAAGGAATATTGGCAGTTCTTTAAAGCGGTGATCGACAATCCCAGTCTGGGAGATGGCGAGACCTTGTTCGAGATGAAGCTTGAGCCAAAACATCAACAAGTGCGCGAGCGTTTGATGACGATGTTGCTCGATGAAGACGAACAAAAAGCCCTGCGCGAGCTGACGCGTATTGCGGATTACCGCAATTATCGTCGCTATGAAATCTACAAGGAACCGGAAGGTAAACAACCCATTGCGTTAAGCCAATACGGCACCGGTTCCGGCGGCCAGCTGGAAACACCGGCCTATATTATTCGCAGCGCAGCGATTACCTCTGCATTCCGCTTCAATGAAGGTAACAGTCACCTGCGCATGGTGTTGGTGGACGAAGCCTTCTCCAAGATGGACGAGCACCGTTCCCGTGAAGTTATCAACTACCTCACCGAAAGTCTCGGGCTGCAGTTGTTATTTATCATGCCCAGCAGTAAATCCGGTCCCTTTATGGATTTAATCTCCAACCAGTTCGTGTTCAGCAAATGCCCCACCGCTGAAAGCGTAGGTGAATTAAAAAGCCGTGTGGTGCTGGATCGCCAACAATGTGCGCCGGAGAAGATAAAAAAACTGATGGAAAATCACCGCCGTACGATTCGGCAGCAAGCGGCGCTGGATTTTATGCAGGAAGTGGAGACTGATTGATGCAGCCACCGGTTTGGTTTCAGGATAGTGCGGCCAAACCGATCACGGATGTGCTGCGCTGGTTTATTGTGCAATTGAATAACATCGAACCGGAACAGCGCCGCCGTCCGTTAACGCGGAAATTAACAGCCAGAACCTTCCCCGCGTTATTTGATTTCAGTCGCGCGGACGACATTGATTTTCTTCAGGAGGCACTCCAGGAACTCGCTCAATCGCCTTACAGTATCTGGACCCTGTCGCCAGCACGTGGGGCCAATGGCGAAATAACATTAACGATCAATTACGCCGCCGAGCCGATCCTGCGTGGATGGCTGAACATGCCGCGTGTTGATCCGGCGCAGCAAGCGTGGTTAGCGGCACTTGAAACATGGCCGACGCCAGCGGAACTGGATAGCGACGCCTTACGCTCATCCAGTTATCCCGGCATTTATCCTCCCGGTGAATTATTGACTGCGCTTACCCGACTCGTTGCGCTGGTGCAGCAAAAGAATAACGAAAAATTCACCTGGCGCCGCCTGAGCGCTCATTGTTTTTGGGGCGATTCAAAATACCTGGATTCCATTTCTCGGCAACAATGGTTATTGAATGTGTGTCCACAACTTCAAACACACATTGAAAGCCGGACCTTATTGCTCAACGTATTTTTAGTAGACGCGCCCCAGGCAATCTTACTGATCGAAAACCAGGATACTTTTTGTTGGTTGATGAAACTCAGTAAGGAGGTTGACGCATTACGTCATTTACATCTGGTCTATAGCCAAGGTTTTATGGGTAGCGCGCAGCGCAGTCGCGACGCGAGGGCAGTGCAATTTATGTATCAGGGAAGTGCAGCGAATGCGCAAGCATTTCACGCGCAATGGTTACAGGATACTGAGCTGGAACTGCCGATATTTTTCTGGGGTGATCTTGATTATGCCGGTATGTCCATCATCAAATCCTTGAGGCAGGTGTTTCCAGCCTTAACGGCATGGAAGCCGGGATATCAGCCCATGCTCGCGGCCTTGCGCGAGGGCGCAGGTCACACACCGGAACAGGCGGGCAAGGCGGCCCAGTTGCTGCCCGAAGCCAGCGGCTGCGAATACACCGACCAATCGCTCTTACCGGGCTTGATCGAAACGGGCCGTTTTATCGATCAGGAATGGGTTACCCGGCCGATGTTGGTGTGCTCGGGCTGATGCGCGGAAATACCCGCGACAGCTTGCGCTGTAAAGTCGCCTGGTCAATGGGCTTGGCAATATAATCATCCACGCCTTCCTCAATCGCGGCGCGGATTTGTTTGGCCTCGGTGATGGCGGTGACCAGCATAAAGCAGGTGTCCTGATAGCGCTCGGCGGCGCGCATGGCATTATGAACATCCAGGCCGTTTTTCAATGGCATGTGCCAGTCGCAGAGTACCAGGTCATAGATAGGGCTAGCGCCAAATAACATGCTGACGGCTTTGAGGCCATCTTTGGCGAGGTCGACATGTTTGATGCCCATGCCGTGCAGCAGGGTAATGATCAGTTCGCTGCTGGCTTCGTCGTCTTCGGCGAGAAGTACGCGAATTTTTTCGGGCGGCAACACCTGGCGGCGCTGCGGGACACTGAGCTTGGCAATATCGCCAGTGTCGCCGGCTTTCTCCGGTGGAGCCAGCTTGCGCAAAGCGCTGTCGAGCTGCGCCAGGGTTTCCTGGTTTTGCGCCTTGCTGCTGGCGAATTCCGGATTATTCAGATTTTTTTCCAGCCAATCCCGGCGGTGGCTGAGGGTTTTTATCACAACCTGTAACTCGGTTTTGGTAAACATACTGCACCTTGTCTGCGCGCCAATTTTTAGTCCAATATAGACCACTCTGCCGTGTTTGGCAGGTTGACACCCGCATTATTCTGACGATTCCAGGAGTTGTTGTGACCCAGTTTGATCATCTTATCGCCCGCCTCGAACAATTGATTGATCGCGTGGAGACTGTGCTGCCCGCCGCGCCGCCTCAGCCCGACTGGAGCGCGAGTGCGTTTCGCTGGCGTCAGCCGGCCAGCGGTGCAGGCTATCTGCAGGCCGTTAAAAATCCGCATCGGGTTGCCTTGGCGTCGCTGCAAAATGTAGATCGGCAGAAAGAGGCAATCCTGCGCAACACGGCCCAGTTTGTTGCCGGCCATGAAGCGAACAATGTGTTGCTCACGGGCGCGCGGGGTACAGGCAAATCCACCTTGATCAAGGCCTGTTGGAATCACTTTGCCGAACAGGGGCTCAAGCTGATTGAAGTCGATAAGATCGATTTGCTGCATTTGCCCGATATTGTCGATCTGATTGGCGAGCGCTCGGAACGTTTTATTATTTTTTGTGATGACCTCTCCTTTGAAGAGGGGGAGATCACCTATAAAGCATTAAAATCTGTGTTGGATGGATCTATTTCCGCACCCACGCCGAATATCCTGTTCTATGCCACGTCCAATCGCCGTCATTTGTTGCCGCAGAAGATGCGCGAGAACCTGGATGTGAGCTATGAAGATGGCGAGGTCCGGCCCAACGACAGCACCGAAGAAAAAGTATCCTTGTCAGAGCGCTTCGGTTTGTGGCTCAGTTTTTATCCTTTCTCGCAGGACGAATACCTGGTAACAGCGCGTTATTGGGTGGCGTATCTGGGCGGGCAATGGACCGACGCTACCGAACCGGAAGCCTTGCGCTGGTACATGACGCGCAGTGCTCGCAGTGGCCGCGTCGCCTGGCAGTTTGCAAAAGATTATGTAGGGCGACAGTTTAATCAACAGTGATCAACCAGTAACAGGATAACCGCGTGACAGAATTACTTTTTTCACGGACGCCCAATTTACACCTTACGGATGAGCAAGCTTTGCGCGCACAACTGCGCGATTATTTCATAACGACGTTTGATCGTTACGAATCCTTATTTGAGACGCTGGCCTCTGATGAGGCTTTCTACACTAAAGCGATTAGCCTGCGTCACCCGTTGATTTTTTACTACGGTCACACCGCGACGTTTTTTGTTAACAAGCTCTTGTTGACACGCTTGATCAGTGAACGCCTTGATGCACGGCTCGAATCTATCTTCGCCGTTGGCGTCGATGAGATGAGTTGGGATGATCTGGACGGCGCGCACTATGAATGGCCGAGCGTTGCGGAGGTGAAAGCCTATCGGGATCGCGTGCGCGCGCTGGTGGTGGATTTGATCGACAATGCACCGCTGACATTACCGGTTGATTGGCACAATCCCTGGTGGGCCATCATCATGGGGATTGAGCATGAGCGGATTCATCTGGAAACCTCTTCCGTAC
>DATJLH010000053.1:0-14377 GCA_035490615.1 Cellvibrio sp. | reverse complement strand
GCGATATCCGCTTCTGCGCGCGCGTGATCGGTCATGGCTTCGATGGAATCAAGCGCTGACGTGCGGAAATATTTTCCGCAACCGGGAAAGTCGGGAATGTGCAAATGACAATGCTGACCGATGGCCGTGTGCAGGCGCGCGGGAAATTCCAGCCAGTGCGCCGCTTCCCGGGCAAGTCCGCGCAATAAAATAATATGCATCATGAAAACCACAGGCTCTGGGCGGTTTGGGTTAGCAGCGCCGCTTGTTGTTTATCAGGCAGCCAGTTATTGCTATTCAAGGCTGCCGCCAGAATGAAATCAAGCAACAGGATATGCCGCCGCAGCACCCGTGCGTGGCGGTGTTTCATTTGCGGGTTAAATAATCCCGCAAAATTTAATAATTGTCGCGGGCGTTTTTTAACCCAGGCCCAGGACCCCATCTCCAGGGTAAGCGACAAAAAATGTTGTCGCGGTGACGGATTGCTCGCGGTGAACAACGCGTGAAAATAATCCCACACATCACCGTGGGATAAATAATGCATCGACTGCGGCTCAAAGATATAAATGTGATTGGGATAGGTGCGCTCCCACAGCAGTTTCAGCGCAACATAATCCGCAATGTTGTCGATGGGTTTACGGCGATAGGCATGGGGAAACCAGAGGCGATCCTGCATACCAAAACCGGAATGCAGATCAAGCGCCAGTGCCATCGGCCGGCCAAACACCTGCCGTTTGATCACCCGTTCCAGCGCGAGATTTTCTGCTTCCATCGCCGCGCCTTTTTTGCCGCGATACCAGGGAAAAAATCCGCCGAGCCGATGGCCACCGCCGAGCAATTTCACTTCATCTTCCGCATCAATCGGCGCATTGCGATTCAGATCAACGCCGTTGCCATTGCAGCGGCGATTGAGGCACATACCCACCGGATTCAGGATCGGCATAAACACCAATTGTATTTGCGCTATCTGTTGCTGCAATTGCACATCCCAACACAACCGCTCCAGCAGGGTTTGCAACCAGGCAATCAACACCTGGGAGCCAATACGCTCAACGCCATGCATGCCAGCGGTCATCAGGACCGTGGGCGCACGGGGATCGCGCGACCCCAGCGACAGGGAATAGAGCGGTAATGGCAAAGATTGCCACGTCAGCAGGTGCTCCACGTGCGCCGTGATGGTGTGTGGGTGCTGCGCTATCAAGGCTTCCAGTTCTAGCAGTTCCGGCAGCTGTTGTGCCACGACTTTTTGCTGCGCCGCATCGCGCACGACCGGAAGGGTCATAGCAGGGAATGCATCTTCCTGTTCACTGGATTGCTGTCCACTTAATGGCTGCCCGTTCATCTGCCTGAGGTTACCTGTTACCTGCATTTTCACGAGTATAGCGGATCAGGCCAAAAGGGAGTGTACGCAGGCGAACATGCGGGGAAGCGGACAAAAAGGCGGGAATAAAAAAGCGCCGTGCAACTTAATGACACGGCGCCAGCGCGATATATGACAAATTGATTACTGAATATTTTCCTCGGTGGGTGCCAGCACCAGCTGGCCATCTTTTACCGGGATGCGTTGACCGGGATCATAGGTCATCTTGACCGTACCTTCTTCGTCTTTGAAACGATAAGTGACGTTGTAGCCGGTAATTTCTTCGCGGGTTTCATAGACCGTATTACAAACTTGCTCGGTGGTGGTGTAGGTATTATTTTTTTGCATATTGTCCTGCACGCGATCACCTGCATAACCACCGGCAACAGCGCCCGCCACCGTGGCCACCTTTTTACCGCTACCACCACCCACTTGATGACCCAGCACACCACCGACCACCGCACCGATAGCTTTACCGGCGATGCGATGTTCATCTTTCACCGGCTTTTGCCGCACGACGGTTTCCTCGCGACATTCTTCGCGGGGAATCTGGATTTGTTTGGTGAGTGTTTCAGTCTTTACCACCTCGGCATAGGCTGGCTCTTTTAACAATTGATAACTGGCAATAGCACCACCGGCGGTGGCAATACCAATACCCAATACCGTGCCAACAATCATGGACTTATTCATCGTGTTCTACTCCTTTGACGGAAAAATCGTTTCATAAACGCTTGCTGCCATTTATACCGGGAAAATCTTAACGAAAGCTGAACGTAAAAAATAAACCCCATTCTTTGTGCAGAAGAATGGGGTTTATTTTTTGGATTACACAAAAATTTTCAGAGAATGTGATTTTCGTAACACTTATAACATGAACCAATTAACTCACGGACCAATTAACCAAGAACCCATTAACCAGGAATCAACTAACCGCGAATCAATTAACCGCGAACCAAATACACCATGACATCAATCACTGGTATCTTCATCTTTACTTTTTTCAGCCCGCTTGCGCCGCGCTTCTTTGGGATCGGATTTTAAGGGCCGATAAATTTCCACGCGATCACCGGGATGCAGTTCATAGGTATCCGGCGGATTTAAGCCTTTGGTGCCCAACGCCTGCCCGAAGATGCCCATCCGGGCGCTGGTGATATCAATCTCCGGAAATATTTTTACAATGCCGGAGCGCTCTACCGCCTGCAGCGCGGTCGTACCCGGCTCAACCAATAACTCAATAATCTTTTGCTGGTGTGGCAAGGCGTAAGCCACTTCCACGGTTATTAAATCAAAATCTGCCATAGACCTTCTCTTACTCTACTCAATACGTCCATAAACTGTTTGTGCACGCGCGCACAAGGCATCTACCTGGCGGTTGGCAACCGCTTCAAATAATTTACCCACCGCCATGCCCAGCAAACGGTTTTTCAGTTCAAACTCCAATTCAAAACTGACTTTGCATGCCGCATCACTTAAGGGCGTAAAACGCCAACAGCCGTGAAGTTTGGAAAAGGGACCATCCACCAGTGTCATGGTCATGCAGGTGGGCGGTTGCAAGTGATTGCGGGTAATAAAACTTTGCGTCACGCCGGCCTTTTGCAAATCGAGCCGCGCTTCGAGCCAGTCATCTTCGCGGCGCAAAATCTTTGCACCGACACAGCCATCCATATATTGCGGATAGGTTTCAATATCATTTACCAGATCAAACATCTGCTGCGCGGAATACTGCACCAGTGCAGAGCGCTGTACCTTATGGGTCAAAAATTACGACTCCCCGAAAAAATTTTTCAATACCGGATACAAACCACCGAGCAATACGGCTAACACCGCCAGCGGTGAAATGTAACGCAACAACCAATACCAGATGCGAACAAAGCGCGTGGAATCCAGTTTCAATTCATGCTCAATCAGTTCGCGTTTCACACGCCAGCCGACATAGACGGCAGTGAGCAAACCGCCGAGTGGCAGCATGACATTGGTGGTGAGGAAGTCAATCAGACCAAAGAAATTGAGATCCCACAGAATTTTTTTATCGACCCAGACATTAAACGAAAATACCGTGCCCAATCCCAGCAGCCAGGCGCCCAGCGCAATCAATAAGCTGGCACTGATACGATGAAAGCGAAAGCGTTCCGTCAGGTAAGCGACCGAGGGCTCCAATAGGGAAATTGTCGAACTCCAGGCGGCGAGAATTACCAGTGCAAAGAATGCGCTGCCAAACACGCTGCCCCAGGGCATGGCCCCAAACGCAATAGGCAGGGTCACGAACATCAGCCCCGGCCCTTCGCTGGGCGTGATATCCGGCGTGGCAAATACCAGCGGAAAGATCGCCAGCCCCGCCACCAATGCCACGGTGGTATCCAGCAACGCCACCGTCACCGCTGTCTTGCCAATGGCCGAGGTGCTGGGCATATAGGCACCATAAGCCATGATCGCCGCCATGCCGAGGCTCAGCGTAAAGAAGGCATGACCCAGCGCAATCAGCGCACCGCGCACGGACAAATCTTCCGGATGAAAGCTGAACAGGAAACGAAAACCGGCGGCGAAATCGCCGGCATAGATGGCGTAGGCCAAGAGCAGTAACAGGAGCAAAAACAGTACCGGCATCATAACGCGCACCGCCGCTTCCAGGCCCTTGTTGACACCGAACATCAGAATCAACGCGGTCATGGAAATAAAGGCGGTTTGCCACTGCACCAGTTGACTGCGGTTGGCCAGTAGTTCATCAAAAATATTGCCCGAGGCTTCGCCGTCCAGGCCGACAAAACGGTTGTCCAGGGCGAGCGTAAAATATTCGAGGGTCCAGCCAGCGATCACGGTGTAGTAGGACAGGATCAGGAACGCGGCAATTACCCCCATCCAGCCAATCACATTCCAGCCGCGCAGCAGGCCACTATCGCGGGATACCGTCTGAACGGAGGTGATGGGGTTGGCGCGGGCGCGGCGGCCCAGGAGGATTTCGGCGATCATGATCGGGATGCCGATGATGGCCACACACACCAGGTACATCAATACAAATGCACCGCCGCCGTTTTCACCGGTCACATAGGGGAATTTCCAGATATTACCCAAACCCACCGCCGAGCCGGTGGCCGCGAGGATAAAGGTGCCCCGGTGGCCCCAGATGGCATGTTGTTTAAATCGCTTCACTGACGTGGCTCCGTGTAGCTGCTGGATGATGAAGCACGGCTCCCGATAGGGCGCTGGGCCGGATTGTAGCGGGATTAGTGCGACAGCATAAGCCCGCAGTCGAGACAGGCCGCACTCTTTGCCGATATAATGCCGCCCTTTTTCGCGTTATCAGGACTGTTTTCTCTCATGGCTAAAAAGCAGAACAAGAACAGCGGCAACACCATTGCCCTGAACAAAAAAGCCAAATTCGACTACGAGCTGCACGAGCGTTTCGAGGCGGGCGTGGCGCTGCTCGGCTGGGAAGTCAAAAGCCTGCGCGCCGGCAAAGTCCAGATGACGGATACTTACGTTATCTTCAAGAACGGCGAAGCCTGGCTGCTGGGCTCGCAGATAACGCCCCTGGCCACGGCCTCCACCCACTTCGTTACCGACCCGTTGCGCACGCGCAAATTATTGTTGAATCGCCGCGAATTAACGCGCTTGCAGGACGCCATCGAACAAAAAGGTTATACCGTGGTGGCCACGGCGCTTTATTGGAAGGCGCACCTGATCAAGTGCGAAATTGCCATCGCCAAAGGTAAGCAGCTGCACGATAAGCGCGAAACTGAAAAAAATCGCGATTGGGCGCGACAAAAACAACGTATATTCCAGACAGGCAACAAAGAATAACAACGGGGGCCGTTGCCGTTCTGCGCGGCCTTACTCTGTACAGAACGACCTGTACAGCATGTTAAGGAACCTCCTTATGGCACACGCTCGCGGACATTTCACTTCCCGTTTTGGATTTTTGATGGCCGCCGCCGGCTCTGCCATCGGGCTGGGAAATATCTGGGGCTTCCCTACCCAGGCCGCCAGCAACGGCGGCGGTGCATTTGTCCTCGCCTATTTAATTCTCGCGTTTTTATTAGCCTATCCCGCCCTGATGGCCGAGCTGATTATCGGCCGCCACAGCAACGCCAATATCGTTACCGCCTTGAGCACCTTGAGCGAGCGCCCGCTGTTGCGTCGCGCCGGCAGCATAGTGGGTTATTACGGTGTGCTGGTGGTGAGTTTGATCCTGAGTTTTTATGCCATTGTCGCCGGCTGGATGCTTGCCAAATTTGCCGCGCCGTTGATGCAACTCCTGGGTTTTGAGGCGGGGGCGAACTGGCTGGCACAAAGTGGGCTGGTGCGCGACCTGTCCGCCTGCTTTGTGTTTTCGCTGATGACCGTGTGGATTGTTGCACGCGGCGTAAGCCAGGGCATTGAAGCCTGGTCAACGCGACTGATGCCGACCCTGGCGATTTTATTGTTGGCGTTGATTGTTTATGTGCTGAACCAGCCCGGTGCCGCAGAGGGATTGCGCGTGTATCTGTTGCCGGATTTTTCACGGGTCCTTGATCCGGCTTTGTTATTGAGTGCGATGGGGCAGGCGTTTTTTTCGCTCTCATTAGGCGTGGGGACCATGCTGGTCTACGGCTCCTATCTCGGCCGGGCCCTCTCAGAAAAAGACCGACGGGACAAATTACCGCACATCGGCGCGACACTTACCCTGCTCGATACCAGTTTTGCATTTGTGGCGGGCCTGCTGATTATTCCCGCGATGTACGTCGCGCAGGCACAGGGCATCGCTATCTACGGCGCGGCGGGCGAATTACTTGCGGGGCCGGGATTGGTCTTGCAAGTATTGCCCAGCCTGTTCGACAACATGGGCAACGCCGGCGTGTGGTTGGCGATGACCTTCTTTGCGCTGATGACCATCGCCGCGCTCACCTCGTCTATCTCAATGCTGGAAGCGCCCGTGTCCGTCGTGACGGAAAAAAGTGGCGCGCCGCGCACGCAGGTGACCATGATGATCGGCGGTATTATTTTTCTGATCAGTGCCGTCATCGTGATGAATTTTGCCGCGCTGTTCGACGGTGTCGTGTCATTTACGACGGAATTCAGCCAGCCGTTGCTGGGGTTGGCGCTGTGTTTATTTGCCGGTTGGGTGTGGCATCGCGATAAAAAAATCCAGTCCCTGACCGCACAGCAAGGTATAGAGCGGCAGGGCATCTTCTGGCATATCTGGCCCTTTTATGTGCGCGTCATCTGCCCCTTGTTGATTCTTGTGACATTTATGCAAAGCCTGCGCGCTTAGCACTCACCGCCACTTGCGCTCGGGAAGATACTGGACAAGACTCAATGGGTTACGCGCTGCGGCTGAAGATAACAGGTATGTGATCAAGACAACTGAGCCAAGGGATGTTTTGCGCCACAGTAGTTATTTATCAAAGGAACTATCATGATGCGCTCCCGATCTTTCGCCCTGTTTTCAACGCTCTGTCTCACCACAGTTTTACTATTTCTGAGTGCCTGCCAGCAAACCGGTCCGCGCATTGAAACCCGCAAAGACGACTCGGTGAATTTTTCCAAATACCGGACCTACGCCCTGTTAAAAAGCAGCCGTGCCGCGACACCGGACAATGAAATTGCCCAGCATTTTATCCATGCCATCCGCGAGCAAATGGATGCGCGGGGCTATACCTACAGCGAAGAAAAACCGGACCTGCTGATTAATTACCAGGTCAACATCCAGAATTTATTAAAGGAAATGGGCAGCGCTGAGCCAGCGCGGGTGACCGAGGGCGGTTACTACAGCCATTCGCAGGAACTCTATCGCGGCATGCCCGCAACTCAGGAACATACGCAGGTATTTATCGAACGTAAGGGTGCCGCGCGCATTGATATTATTGATGCAAAAAAACGCCAGTTAATCTGGCAGGGTGATGCCCAGGGACGTTTGACAGAAGAAGCACTGATGCGTCCCAAAGAACCGATTCGCGCAACGGTTGCAGATTTGTTGCGCGAATTTCCCCAGCGTAAAAAATAATTTTCTTCAGGAAAAGGAAGAGCCCCATGAAAAAAAAGGCGAGCGTATTGAGTGCCCTGTGTCTGGTGCTGCTGGGGTTATCCTGGAGCGCCCAGGCAGCTAATGTCAGTTTCCTCAAAAATTCGCTCTTGCAGCAATTGACTGACGAGGACATCACGTCACTCAAGCAGGAGGTGACACAAGTACTCAACAAAACACCTGACCAGAAGATTATTCGCTGGCGTTCAGCGAACAATAAAATTCAGGTGCAGATACTGCCCAAATTATCGTTTATGGAAGCCGCGCGGGAATGCCGGCGCACGCTGTTTAAATTTACCGCCGATAAACGCCACGCTGAACACTACCGCTTTGATATCTGCAAAGACAGCGAGGGCCACTGGCAGGTCAGCGATTCCTTGATGCGGCAAACCACCGACAGTGATTGGGCACTGCTGGAAGACACCGTCAAGGAAGTGCTGGAATCCGCACGCGATAATCAACTGCCCGCGTCGTGGTTTAATCCCGCGAGTAACAACGCCGGTGTCGTTGTGCCAGTCAGCGTGTTATCACATGAGGGTAATTTTTGTCGTGAGTTGGCGATCAGCATCATCAACGCCAAAGGCGGCACCATGGATGGGCACTACACCTTTTGTAAAAAGAATGGCCAGTGGGAGCGTCTAGGTCAGTAAACGCTGCTACGCCAGAGCCACCAGATACACCAGCCATAACGGCTGGTTTTCACTGGTGTTGCGGATAACATAATCACCTTCATCCTGCCAGTACACGATGACATCAGTGAAGCCCGCTTCGAGCAACACCTCACGCACTTCCGTCAGCGTCCAGAAACGCCATTCATAGGTAAAGGCTTTCTTCAGGCGCGAGCCATCCTTAAATTCAAAATGAATGTGGTTCACCACATCGTGGGTAATGGGATCGACTTCGCCCTGATCCCACACGTATTTACAGCCCTGCCCGATAGCACGTTTGGTACGCACCGCCTGGTGCGCTTCCCAGCCGCCGTACAGGTCGAGCATAAACACGCCATCGTCCACCAGCGAATCCCTCACGCTGGAAAAATAATCGCGCAGAGTGACGCGGTCCTTAAAGATCCAGTAGCTGAAATTAAACGCATTGATAAGATCAAATTTTTGTTCCGGCGGTAAACGTACATCCTGCTGTAACAGCGTGACCCGTTCACCTGCGTCCCCCAAGGGGGCAAGATTATGTTGCCGGCCCCATGCCAGAACGTTCGGATCAATATCTACACCGGTCGCGCGACGCTGCTTATGGCTGGCAGCCCAGGTGCAACTTAATAGTGCAGTCCCGCAAAAATCTTCACGCATGCTATACGCTTTACGTTTGCGGTATTTTTTAAAGGCTTTATCGATAAAGGTCACTTCCACATCAGCCGCTTGCACGCTGCGTTGATAAAGTTCGTGACGATCAGCTTTTTTGGCAGACAATACAGATTTTTTACTCACCGACTGGAGCCCCGCCTTCATATCCAGGAATCTTCATGCGCTAGATTTATCGCGCTCAATGCAACAGGCGGGGAGGTTATCACGGGATAATGACGCTTTACCAACAACACAGACGCAGAATGGGTGATGTGATTAAATTCGCTGGCAATGTGACAGAAAGGTGACAAAAAAATATCCGCAAGAACTTATACGCATATGAAGTGCGAGGCGGCATCATGCAGACAGAAAATGCAGGGTAATTGGCGCACCAAGCCTAGCGCAACATCAATACAGGATCAGCGCGGCCCGTTGTACACCAGTCGCTCTTTAATGGCATCCGCCTTGATACGGGTCTGGTGCAGGAGTTCATTGAGAAACCGCACATCGTCGTATAACTCACCATGGGTTTCATTCGCCAGGCGACGCCCCATTTCTTGCGCAAGGCGCATCAGCTCGGCCAGTTCACGCGCGGTTTCCTGTTGTTCTTCTTTGAGCATGGTTTGTTGCCTGTCGACTAGATCAGCTCTGGATGTCTTTTCCATAACAGCCTCCATTATTGACGCATTTAATCTTACTTCTTCGCGGTGTGCGAAACAGATCTTCATCAGCGCTATTAAGTATAGGTGAATTTTTGCCGCTTACCGCCACAGGTTATGGCAATAGCGAAGCTGAAAGGTTTCCCCGGCGCGCAGCCGGCTGGTCAGTGGCGGCATTGATGACATGCTTTCTCTCACTCGGGCAGAGTGCTATATTGCGCCGCGCGATAACAAAAAAGACAACAAGAAAAAAAGTTATGACCCACAAGCCACACCTGACATTCTGGCAAATCTGGAATATGTGCTTTGGCTTTATTGGTATCCAGTTTGGTTTTGCATTGCAAAACGCCAATGTCAGCCGCATTTTTCAAATCCTCGGTGCCTCCATCGACGATATTCCTATCCTGTGGGTGGCCGCGCCTATCACCGGTTTATTGATCCAACCCATCATCGGCTACATGAGTGATAAAACCTGGGGCCGACTCGGGCGCCGCCGCCCTTATCTATTGTGCGGCGCGCTGCTGGCCAGCCTGGCATTGTTTGTGATGCCCAACTCGCCGACGCTGTGGATCGCCGCCGGTATGCTGTGGATCATGGACGCCTCGCTCAATATTGCGCTAGGGCCGTCTATTGCCCTGGTGGGCGATATGTTGCCGGAAGAACAACGCTCCAGCGGTTTTTCCATGCAGAGCTTTTTTATCGGTGTCAGTGCCGTAGTCGCTTCCGCCTTACCCTGGATACTGACCAATGGTTTTGGTGTTGCCAATGTGGCCAATGACGGTGCCGTACCGCCCTCGGTGATTTATGCGTTTTATATCGGCGGTGGCATCATGCTCGCCTCTATCGCCTGGGCTATTTACTCAACGCCAGAATACAGTCCCGAACAATTGGCAGCGTTCAGGGAACGCCATCTTGCTCGTCGAGCAATGCAAGTGCGCGTTGATACGCGGATAAAATTTTTTCGCGGCGGGGCTTGGTTTCTTGTTGCCGGTTGTCTCGGCGTGCTGATTATTTCCGCCGGACAACTCGATGAAAAACTGTATGTCCTGGTGGGTGGGCTGGCACTCTTCGGGGCGATCCAAATCACGGCTGGCCTGTTGCGCAAACATGGGCGAACCGATAACGGTCTGTATCAGGTTACCCAGGATTTATTACGCATGCCCAAGACCATGCAGCAATTGGCGGTGGTGCAATTCCTTACCTGGTTTGCCTTATTTTCGATGTGGATTTACGGCACGGCTGCTGTCACGTCATTTCATTATGGCGCAACGGATACCACCAGCCTGCTCTACAACACCGGCGCGGATTGGGTGGGCGTGCTCTTTGCGGCCTATAATGGATTTGCGGCGCTGGCTGCGATTGCCATTCCCATGATGGTGCGCTGCAGTAATCGCAAAGTGACGCATGTGGTGAATTTGTGTTTGGGCGCGCTGGCCCTGGTATCGTTTATCTGGATCAGCGATCCGCGCTGGTTGCTGTTGTCCATGGTGGCCATGGGATTTGCCTGGGCATCCATATTGTCCATGCCTTATGCGATCCTCTCCTGCTCATTACCGCCGGAAAAAATGGGCGTCTATGCGGGCCTGTTCAATTTTTTTATTGTGATCCCGCAAATCCTGGCATCCAGTGTGTTGGCTTTGATTGTCAGCACACTGTTCGGCGGACAGACGATTTACGCGATGGTGCTGGCCGGCGCTTTTATGTTACTGGCCGCGATTGCGATGTGCTTTGTGCAGGACGAGGGTGAAACAAATGGCACAATTGCGCTCTAACTAACACAACAGACCGGCCGCACTGTTCATACCGGTCATTTATTCTTTACCATTCTTCGTTAAGCTTCCCGTCGTAAAAACACCCAATGAGAAAGAGGCTGTCATGACTTCATCGTTTCAAGCAACCGACACACTCCACGTGGGCGACAAATCCTACCGCATCTATCCCTTCAGCAAGGTGCAACAACATTACCCGGTAGACAAGCTGCCGTTCTCGCTCAAGATTTTGTTGGAGAATTTATTGCGCCATGCCAACACCAATTTTGTGACCGATGACGATATCAAGGCGCTGGCCAATTGGGACCCGACGGCGGAACCCACCCAGGAAATTGCCTTTGTGCCGGCGCGGGTTATCTTGCAGGATTTCACCGGCGTGCCTGCTATTGTGGACCTCGCTGCAATGCGCGACGCCGTGACAGAACTGGGCGGTAATGCGCAGCAGATCAATCCCCTCTCACCGGTTGAACTGGTGATCGACCACTCGGTAATGGTGGATTTCTTTGGCTCTGAAGACGCCTTCGCCAAAAACACCGCCGTTGAAATCGAGCGCAACCGCGAGCGCTATCAGTTCCTGCGCTGGGGTCAGAAAGCATTCTCCAATTTTAAAGTGGTGCCACCGGGTACCGGCATCGTCCACCAGGTGAACCTGGAATATCTGGCGCGCTGTGTATTTGCCAATGAAACCACCGACCAGGCCGAAGCCTACCCGGATACCCTGGTAGGCACCGATTCTCACACCACAATGATCAATGGCCTGGGTGTACTGGGTTGGGGCGTGGGCGGTATTGAAGCCGAAGCCGCCATGCTCGGCCAGCCGATCTCCATGCTGATTCCCCAGGTAGTGGGCTTCAAGTTGACCGGCCAATTGCCTGAAGGCGCCACCGCTACCGATCTGGTGCTGACCGTCACGCAGATGCTGCGCAAGCTCGGCGTGGTGGGTAAATTTGTGGAATTCTTCGGCCCCGGCCTTAAACACCTGTCCCTCGCCGACCGCGCCACCATCGGCAACATGGCGCCGGAGTATGGCGCAACCTGCGGCATCTTTCCGGTCGATCAGCAAACCCTGGATTACCTGCGCTTCACCGGCCGCAGCGAAAACCAGTTGCGCCTCACCGAGGCCTACATGAAAGCCATGGGCCTCTGGCATGACGACAACAGCCAGGAAGCGCATTACAGTGACTTGCTGACCCTCGATCTCGCCGATGTCGTACCGTCTCTCGCTGGCCCCAAACGCCCGCAGGATCGCATCTCGTTGAGCGAGAGCAAAGCCAGCTTCGGCAAAACCCTGGGAGAATTCCAGGCCCAGCGCGACAAGCTGATCAAGACCACGACCTTGGATAAATTTGCCGATGAAGGCGGTGCAACCGCTGTGGGCAATCAATCAGCGGAGCAACCGGGGGATGTGCCCGTCAGTTATCGCGGTGAGCATTTCAGCCTGAAACACGGGGCGGTCGTGATTGCCGCCATCACCAGTTGTACCAATACCTCCAACCCGGCGGTGCTGATGGCTGCTGGTCTGGTGGCCCGCAAGGCGCGTGCCCTCGGCCTGCGCAGCAAGCCCTGGGTCAAGACCAGCCTGGCGCCCGGCTCACAAGTGGTGACCGATTACCTGAGCAAAGCCGGTTTACTGGCGGATCTGGAGGCTTTGGGGTTTTACCTGGTGGGCTATGGCTGTACCACCTGTATCGGCAACTCCGGTCCCTTGCCGGATGAGATTTCGTCTGCAATCCGCCAGGGCGACTTGATGGTGGCCTCGGTGTTGTCCGGCAACCGTAACTTCGAAGGCCGGATTCATGCCGAAGTCCGCACCAATTACCTGGCCTCGCCGCCACTGGTGGTGGCCTATGCGCTGGCGGGTACTATGGATATCGATCTCTACGGAGAACCGCTGGGCACCGGCAGCGATGGCCAGCCGGTGTTCCTGAAAGACATCTGGCCGAGCAATGCGGAGATTCAGGCCAGCATCGCCAGCCATCTCGATCCCTCCATGTTTGCCAGCAAATATGCCGACGTTTATCGGGGTGACGAGAACTGGAATGCGCTGCCCATCACCGAGAGCGAGCTGTACGCCTGGCCCGAATCCGACTATGTGCGCAAGCCCCCGTTCTTTGAAGGCATCACCGCCGAGGCTGATGCGGTTAAAGCGATTGAAAAAGCCCGCTGCCTGGTCATGGTGGGCGACAGTATCACCACCGACCATATCTCTCCCGCTGGCGCCATCATGCCCGACAGTCCGGCCGGCGTGTACCTGCAACAACAAGGTGTGCAGCCGGACGATTTCAATTCCTACGGCTCGCGTCGGGGTAACCATGAAGTGATGATGCGCGGCACCTTCGCGAATGTCCGTCTGAAAAACCAGATAGCACCGGGTACTGAAGGCAGTTGGACAACCTATCTGCCTGAACAGAAAGTGATGAGTATCTATGACGCCGCCGAATTGTACCGCCAGCATAAAACGCCGCTGATCGTATTAGCGGGCAAAGAGTATGGCTCCGGTTCATCGCGCGACTGGGCAGCAAAAGGTCCGGCCCTGTTGGGGGTGAAGGCGGTGATTGCGCAAAGTTATGAACGCATCCACCGCTCTAACCTGGTGGGGATGGGTATCTTGCCACTGCAATTTAAAAGCGGTGACTCCGCGGCCTCCCTCGGGTTAACAGGGACAGAAATGTTTGACATTCCAATAGTGCATCCTGACACCCGCGAATTGATTGTGACCGCACACAAAGACGGTGGCGAACCCATTCAGTTTATTGCCCATGTGCGCATCGATACACCGAATGAATTTGCCTACTTCCAGAACGGCGGCATCCTGCATTATGTGTTGCGTAATCTGGCGCGGTGACGGTTTTATCAGGATGGATTCCCGAGCGAAAACTTTATCGGCACAAACAATTCCAGTTCGCTACTGGCAAGGACCTCAGGCAAGGGCGGGAAAGGCGCTGCATCTTTGACCGCCTCTTCCGCCGCTTTATTCAGCAACACATAGTCAGAAGTTTCGATAGGTTTTAACGATTTAATATTTCCCTGGTCATCAATCACCAGATTAAATTTCACGCTGCCGGCTTGTTGCAGTTGTTGCGCGCGCCGCGGATAACTGACACGGGCATAGATGGTGCCCAATACTTCGGAGATGTAAAACTGGCGCGCCAGCAGGGTTTGCGATGTTATCGCTGCACGCTCTTCTTCTGCGTCATCCTTTTCCGCCGTTATTGTCGCCGCTGCTTTTTTAACAGGCTCAGGTTTTATCAGTGCCGGCGGTGCGCTGGCGACAACGATCGGTGCCGGAACCGGAATCGGTGCAGGCTTTTCCA
>DATJLH010000052.1:0-5985 GCA_035490615.1 Cellvibrio sp. | reverse complement strand
GGATCAACCGGATCAACCGGGTCTACTGGATCAACCGGATCAACCGGATCAACCGGATCGACTGGGTCTACCGGATCAACTGGATCGACTGGGTCTACTGGATCAACCGGGTCAACCGGATCTACTGGGTCAACTGGATCTACTGGATCAACAGGGTATACCGGATCAACACTTGGGTCATCACAAATCAACCGGCTGGTATCCAGGTCATCAACAAAATTCGCATTGTACGCGTGGTAGGGCAAATCCAGGCCGCGATGGGGTTGGGCCACGGCAATATCGCTGTACACCATATCTTTGCGCGCACGGACAATTGGCAAACGGGTATCCGTTTTGTTGTCGACAACCCAGATGCCGTATTGGCTGTTGACCTGCCCTTCCGTGCCTTCTTCCTTACAGAAGGAATTGACACCGCCATTCACCGCCGAACATTGTGACCAGCTCACCAACATCCGCTCGGTACCGTCACGATATGGCCACACCGCGCTGTACCAGCCATTCAGCGAATATTGGTTGGGGTAAAGATCAACGCTGCCGTTGATTAATGGACGCGGTGCAATATTGCCAAAGACTTTGTTGGGTTCAGGGCTGTCCGGAGATTGCAACTCCAGAATATTGCCGCCCATGAACGCGTTATATTTGTGGTGAATCACCGCCACCAAATGGCCATTTTCCGCCTGAACAATTTGATCAAGCTCGATAAAACTTTCATCAGAACCTTTCAGTGTGACTGTCTTGTACAACTGCTGCAATTCTTCGCCGTCTGCGGTAATGCGCAGGATGGTGTAATGGTTGCTGGCAACGACTTTGCCCAGCGGAGTGGGTTGCGCCAGGGCGCACAGTGCTTCGTGGGACCACTCAGGCGGCATATCCAGACCTTTGGGATATTGCGCATCAAAGATGTCTTCAAAATCTGTCGAAGCCGCACTGTTATCCAGCGGACACCCCTGAATTAAATCGTAGCTGCGCGACCAACGGATAAACGCAATGCGCCCGTCTTTCAAGGTTGTCGGCTTGGTGTCGTGGTTTCTACCATAGGTCAGCTGCAGGATATTTTCGCCCTGGCTGGTCATGGAATGCAGCAAGGAAGGTTTTTCGCTGGGGCCGACTTTATAGCAATTCTCGGCCTGGTCTTCGTCGACAATGTTGTCGATCGGGCTGTTCGGGTTGCCGGCGGAACGGTCCGAAGAAAAGACTATGGTTCCATCCAGCGCATACGTCGGATTGGTGTCCTGACCGGCATTAGCCAGAGAGTGAGTTTTGATGATGCGGCGAACCGTTTTGCTTTCAAAACTGTATTCGTAAATATTCCAGGTGTAATCGGTAGGATGGTTTGCCGGACCATGGGCCGCGAAGACCAGCCGCTTGCCATCTGCTGATACGTTCAGGTCTTTAACATCATAATCGGTTGAACCGAAATACTCGGCCAGCACTTCCGTATCGACAGCGTCGACATCAAGGCTGGAACGGCTCATCAGTTTAGCGCCGGGACGGAATTGGTACGGGGATTCGAGATCCAGCGGAGCTCTCTCTTGCCCGCTCAGCGAGAGTTTGAAGCGCTCTTTGCTGGCCTGGCTATCTTTAGCGAGGTTGCGTTCAACATAGACAAAAGGCGTGTCTTGCGACAGCCCGAGGCTTTCTGATGAGGCCTCACCGCCACTACCGCCACCACCTCCACAAGCTACCAAAATCAAAGGCGTGACAAAAAACACAAGTGATTTTCGACATGATTTGATTAGCCAAGACATTTTCAGCACCATGATAATTTGTTGTTGCATTGGATTACGGGAAAACCGCAAAGCAGGGATGGTAGTGCTGTCAGCAGTACCCCAAGTCAAGCAATGAATATCCTTTAAAAAGGATTTTGTATTTCCCGGAGCAGGTTATTGACCAACAGGTACAACAACTTTTATCCACGGGATTTTTTTGGACACTGACATGTTGCCAGTAGCGGATGAAGGAAAAAGGTACAGGATCACAATTGCCATAAAATCCATTTATCAGGTTATTCCGGTTTAATTTTTTGTGAACTTAAACACTGGTGGGCATCGGACTTCCTTACAGTTTTTCCGTGAGCTGACGCATGGGAAGAGTCCGGTCGTGCATGTATTGCGAAAAAAAATTTGACGATTTGTCCTGTATTGGCAAAAGCTCGATCACAGATAAATGAATCATGCGTCGCCATCAAGAACTAATCGAAATGCTTGGGGCGTGAGCTTATATAAAATGTTGGCTTTTGCGTATACAGCCAATTGGATTTTCCGGCAGCGCAAACGACAACGCCCTCATCAAGTACATTGATTGAGGGCGTTGTTGTGATGATGTTGAATCTGTCAGCTCGGCAAGAAAACGAACTTATACTCAATCACCGTCGGCGATACATCCTTCGCACCGAAATTCACTTGCTTGATGCGCGCAAGGATACTGTTCTCCAACTCCGTGATACCCAGCTCACTAACCACCAGTTTTAAATTGGAGATGGTGCCATTCGGTTCGATCACAATTGAAAATGTGAACTTGCCCGCAAGTTCCGGGTGATCCAGCAACGCTCGCTGATACAACGTGTAAACACTGCTTTTTGTTTGTTCCAGTGTGCGACGAATACTCTCCATATCACGCTGGCCCGACTGGCCGGACAGATGGCTGTACTGGCTGCCGATATTGGAGTCACCGCCGACAACACCTTCCACTTCGGTGGATTGATGCTCCGCCAGGGCAACCAGCTCGCCCTTCATGATTTCTTCGTTAACCACTATGCCTTCGCTTTTCCTGACGATGTTGTCAGCACCCAGAACCGAGCGATCATTCGCGGCGACGGTACCACCGGTATTGGTCGACACGTTTTTATTTTGCATCTTCGCCACGTCAACAGAACCACGCAGGGATTTTAATTGGCTGGATAACTCCGCCAGTCCCTGTGATTTTGCAATCGATGTTCTGGTGTCTACCGTCGGTGCTTTTGCAACCGCCTTGGGGCGATCATCTACCTTGGGTGTAGGCGTCGGTTTCGGTTCAGCTACTTTGGGCGGCTCCACGGGTACCGGCTTGGGTTTTTCCTGCACAACCGGGGGCGGCGGTGGCGGCGGCACGGGCTTGGGAGGATCAAGCAGGATGACCGTTTCCACCCGCGTCTCATCGGGTACATATTCCTGCTCAATCTGACTCAGCCAGGGAACCAGCAAAAACAGGATCAATAAAGGAATAAGAACTTTCTTCAGAATATTCTTAAATGCCTTTTCACGCTCCTCGTCCGCATGCCAGGGCAGCTGAAGCTCAAGCGCAAACGGCTGAACAGCAAGGGACTGAGCAGTGAACGGCTGAATACTGGCAGACATGTTAACCTCCAACTTTAGAAGAAGTATTAACAGTGGCTCGGGCTGCAACGCCCGCGGCATCAGGCGTTGTCACAACCTGATTGACAGCCAGGGAAATTTCGCGGAAATCACTGCCCTGGCACGTCGCCATCACACTCTTCAACAGAGTGTAAGAAACGGTTTTATCCCCCAGGATCGTGACCGGCAAACCATTGTGCTTTTCATAGCCGGTCAACTCACCCAAGGATTCCTTGTGCGCCGCCAATACCTGGGTTAAACCCTCAATGGGTTTATCCGGTGCTTTCATTACCTCGGCAACATCTGCCACGGCCTGCTCACCGATCCAGATTTTATCTTCATCAATCATGATGAATAATTCATTGTGCGGCGTCGTACCCGAAATGGAATCCGGCAGCTCAATAAACTTGGCGTTCTCAATTTTCTGGCTTTCACCGGAATTGAGCAGCAGGAAGAACACCAGAATCGTGAAGATGTCCATCAGTGCCACAAGATTTAACTTGGGCACAATGGAGGCCTTGGGTTTGGTGTAAAAAATAGTTGATCCAATCATTTTGTCATCAACTCACATCATTTTTTTTTGGAATCCCCCAGAGAAATCTCCGGGAAGAGTTCAATCTCCACCACACTGGTAGCCACCACAGTCTTGTATGACTTGACAGCATCCATGGTGAACACCAGATTTTGGTAATCAATGTTTGGCTCAGACAATACCAACACATCACGCTTTTCCGGCAGTTGACGCTTGACTTCCTGCATCACCTGCGAGAGCTGTACATAGTCGTATGCATCGCCCTCTTCCGTTTCTGCCAGCGGAATTTCCTTGACCAATACATTTTCAGGGTAAAACACCTTGAAGCCGTCATCGGCAATGCGAATTTCCAATTGCGATTGTTCTGTCTGGCTCACCGCCGGGCCACCAGTCAATTCCGGCAGTTTGACATCCAGCACGGTGATTTGGGTAAACGTCATACTGAGCAACAAGACGGGCACCAACACGATCATCAAGCTCATGAACGAGGTGATCTCGAGTTCGGCGTCGTCAGTGCTCTTGTACTGGAATTTAAGGTTCATGGCATCAGGCCTGACTTAATACCGCACCGGCGGGCAACACATCAGCAGCGGGAGCCGGAGCTTGTTGTGCCGGAACAACCAGGGTTTCCTGTGGACGCGGAGTACCGGCTTCAATCAAGCGGTGCAGCGTCATAATATTGAGGAATTTCACCGCGGACATTTGAATACTGGTGACAATCGCGGCAATTTTGTTTTGCAATATCGCATGCAACACCAACAGCGGAATCGCAGCAATCAAGCCGAAGGCGGTGGTGTTCATCGCCACCGAGATTGACATGGATAGCAATTGTGATTTTTCAGCCGGGTTTGCATTCGCAACGGCGGTAAAGGCGCTGATCAAACCGATGATGGTGCCCAGAAGGCCAAGCAGCGTGGCGATATTCGCCAATACAGCCAGGTAGCCTACACGCTTCTCCAGGCGCGGCATGGTTTCCAGCATGCCTTCGTTCATGGCATTTTCGATATCCGCACGCTGTTTGGAAACTTTCATCATGTCCAAGCCGCAGGCAATGATGCGGGTAACCGGCGCAGTATTCTCGCGCGAATACATCTGCATCTTTTCCATGTCCGTGGTACGCAGCAACGGCAGGAAACTGTCAAATGCCTTGATATTGCGAATGCGCTCGCGGGTCAGATAAACCCAACGCTCCAGACTAATTGCCAATCCAAGCGCTAATACCAGAGCGATTGGATACATAAAAAATCCACCGTCCTGAAGGAAGCTGGTTACCATATTGTATAAATCGTTCATGATAATTTCTCTCTGTTAACAATTAATCTGCTGAACCGGTTGTGCCTTCCAGATTCATTTCGTTGTAAATATTCATCGAGTTAAGCAAAACATCCCGGTCGACAATCTGCAGTGTCTGGTCGTGCTTGCTTTCCATATTCCACTGCAATTTATCCGGCGTGGTATTTCCTTTCCATGGAATAAAATAGCTGATCGCCGGCTGTTCCTTGTCACCGATAAAGGTGGACTCCAACAGGATCGTAGGGTCAGCGCTTTCCGGGGCTTCTTCAGCCCAGACCTGGGGCGCAAGGAGCACGGCGATGATCAATAACTTTTTCATAAGTAAGTTTCTTTACCGCGTTTCAGGATAATGGTTTGGATTCAGCTTTTTGCTTTTCCACGACCAGACTGATAGGAACACCCGTGCGCTGCTGGATCTCCGCTAACCACTTGGCGACATCCTTGTTTTCACCATTGGTGAGAAACTGGTATGCCTCCATATGTTTTTGTGCGCGCAATGGATGGTTCAAGTAGATGTCGTAGAGCACAGCGAGGTTCAGGTGTGCTTCCGGGAAGTCAGGCCACAGAGCGAGGGATTTGGCATAAGTGTTTTGCGCATGCAGAAAGTTACCCTGCAAGCGCTGCGCCTTGGCCAGGCGCATATAGGCATTAACATTTTTACTGTTGAGTTCTATGGCCTTGGCGTAGTGTGTTACCGCTTGATCATATTGCTTTTGCTCAAGCGCTACATCGCCCAATCCGATCCATGGCCCGGATAAGTTTTTATCCTCTTCGGTCAGGGTTTTGAACAGTTGTTCGGCGTGGCGATAATTTTTCTGCTTCAGCGCT
>DATJLH010000051.1:0-8765 GCA_035490615.1 Cellvibrio sp. | reverse complement strand
ATGAGCGCGGCACCCACGGCAAAAAAACCCAAACCGAGTCCGAGAATGCGAGCGGGATACACGCGCCGGGCAAAACGACGACCTACAGGCGCTGACTGAGCGGAAGACGGAGTTTCTGCCATCATCGGTTATTCGCCGGTGTTCCAGAGAGAAGGATATGCTTTTAACCATAGCCAGCTTTGCAGATTACGCAATCCTGGGGGACCGACGCGTCGAGAATCGCCGTCGAGATCGCAGAACCAACAACCGAGGCTGACTGTTAGTTCTGCGGTGCGAGTTATTGTTCCGTCAGTACTTGCAAGGCCCCGGAAACGTACACCAAGGGTGCATTCCAGTTGATGGCAATTTCATTACTCGCGTAACTGCACCAGTGATCCAGGTAAGACTTCGCCGGTAAATCGGAGGGGTAACTCACCGGGCAATCGCTGGCGTCCTGCTGGCCGGCATGGGGGCCGCCAGCCAAAAAACCGGGGATGGGCGCCGCGATACCGTCAGCCTCGGAGGGACGGTGGTGGATGTGCTGCGGGGTTTTCACACCGTAGCCGGTCACAAAGGAAAAATCGGTGGGATTGCGCCCCAATATGTAATCCAGCAGCGACTGGGCCGCATTGAGGTAATCGCGGTCGCCATTCAACTGAAAGCCCTGCAATAACATCATGGCCTGGTTCAGGGCCACGGAATTACTGCCCCAGACAAAATTCTGCTGGCGCATGGGCACCGCGTAGGCCGATGCTTCCCAATCCTCTACCAAAGTATCTGCGAGGGCGGTAATGCGCTGGGCAATCAGCGCTTTATCCGCAACGTCAGTCAAATTGCTGCGATGGTGGGCCAGCGACACCCAGGCTAATCCGCGTACATCGCCCCAGGAGGGCACAGTGGCCTGGGTCTGGGTGGGATTCATGCTGTTGTAGTAGGCCGCGTTGCCGGTGGTGATATAAAGCTCCGCCGCCGCCCAGGCATGCTCGTCGGTGAGCGTAGCATCACCATAGGCGCCGGTCTTGATATCGGCGGGCTGGGTGTAGGTAACCTCCGGATTGGCCTGCGCCCATGCCCAGGCTGATTCCGCGGCGGCCAGCATCTCGGCTGAAAGCTCTGCATTAAAGGGTTCATATACCCGGCTGGCGACGGCCATCACCGCTGCAAAATTAAGGGTTGCGGAGGTCCCTTTTTGCACGACATAGCGCTGGGTACCGGTTTCGTGAGGCATCACCGCGCCGTCAAACTCCTTGTCGGTCAGCTTGTGGTAAACACCGCCGTCGTTGGGATCTTGCATATCCAGCATCCATTCGAGGTTCCACTGGATTTCATCGAGCAGATCCGGCAGCGTGTTGTCGCTTTCGGGAATATTGAGGTTTAGCCCATGGTAGTGGTCGGGGAAATGTTCGTAGGCCGCGAGCAGGCTGTAGGTGGAAATACCGGAGTTGACGATGTATTTGTTGTAATCCCCTGCGTCGTACCAGCCTTTGGGTGCCTGAATCACCGTGCCCTCGGGCCGCTCAGGTGACGCAGCGGATGCGTGCACCTGCACGTTGGTGTCCGGATGACCGGCGGCACGGGCGTAGACACCGGCATGGCTTTCCAGTAATGCAGTACTGGCGCGGTTAAAATAAAACGCTTTGATAGCTGCACCATTCAAGGGCTGGTAAATATCCTGTGCGATACGGAAGCGATTGGAGTCCGCGATACCAGCCACGCGCACACGGTATTCGCCAGGGGTGGCAAAACTGGAGAAATCCGCCAGACGTACACTATCGCCCGCCGGTGCCCAGGTAGCGGCACCTCCCAAGTTGCCGGTAAATACCTCGTTGCCAGTGCTGGCATCAATCAACGCGAAGCTATCCGCGCTTACCGGTGGCACTACCGCCAGTTTATGTGCGGCAGGTAGAAAACCCAGCTGGTTGACCTTGATGGTGTCGCTAACCGGTGCGACGGAACTGCTGCTGATGGAGGAAGGTGCTGGTTGATCTTCATCACCGCTGTTGCTGCCGCAGGCTACCAGCAACCAGGGCAGTGTTATCGTGAATAGGGATAGGCATATCGTGCGCAGATTCATGGGCATACTCCAGAAGAAGCCGATCAGGTTTTACCTGATCGGTTCGAGCTTATATTGTTATCTCATGCTTAAGGTGCCTGGCAGGTTGCCAGGGCCGGTTAACAGTGTGCGCAATCACACCCACAATGTTGAGTGCAATAACACTTCTTGACCCTGACGCCGCAAAGCCTAGGAAAAAGCGGAGCAGAAAGCGTCCGAACTTTGGTTAATACGTAAAGATGGTCGCGTTTTGATACCGGTCTGGACGGTCAAACGCGACGATGGGCCTAGATATTCAGGATTTTTTTCACGAAGGGGATGGTTAACTTGCGCTGCTCCGCCAGGGAGGCGTGATCCAGGCGCTGTAACTGGTTGAAGAGTTCGTTCATATCACGCGGCAGACGTTGCAGGATGTAGTGGGCCACCTCGTCATTTAACTCCATACCTCGGGCGCGAGCCCGGCGCTGCAAGGCTTCCTGTTTTTCTTCATCATTGAGCAGTTGGACCTGGTAAGTCACCCCCCACTGCAGGCGCGACCGCAGGTCTTCCAGTTGAACCGGCAACTCACGGGGGCTTTGCTCGGCCGCCACCACCAGGCATTTGCCGCTTTCCCGCAGGCTGTTGTAGAGATTGAATAGCGCCAGTTCCCAATCCGGCCGCCCCGCCACCGCCGTCAGATGATCAATACACAGGTAATCCAACGCGCCCAGGTCTGCAAAGAGTTCAGCGGGCGCATAACCTGCCAGGTCAGCCAGCGGCAGGTACTGCATGCTCATTCCCCGGGATTGGGCATAGTGGCAACCGGCCTGCAGCAGATGGGTCAAGCCACTGCCGGAAGCCCCCCAGAGGTACACGAAGGTTTCCCGTTGATGCTCTACCTGATCGCGTAAAAAGGCGACGACTTCTGCGTTATGCGATCCGACAGGTGCATAGAAATTATCAAAGGTGGCGTCATCATTCAGGCTGACACCCAGGGAGAGTTGCTGCGGAATATGTGTGGTCATCGAATTATTCACCGGCCCGGGTCAAGCTTAATCCTGCCAACGGTAAACCAAAGGATTGGCCAGAGAGCCGCGCGCCTGGGAAAAACTGCCGGGTTCACTGCTGTCTGAGCCATCTGCTACACCGCTATCCGGGCCAGTCGGTGATGCGGGCGGACGGTAGGCTTCCACCGGTTGCACCGGGATGGATTCGGAAACGACAGGAAAGAGTTTTTTCCCCAGCTCCAGGGTACTGAGCAGTAACGGCAGATCGCCCTCAGCGTGCAAGCGGATTAACAAGCGATCCTGTTGCGCTGTTATCAACTCCACCCGGGTGACCATCGCCAGTCCTTCCAGGTAACGCTGCACTTTTTTATAGGTCGCAAAATCGCGCACATCCCCTACCCGGATCACAATGGCGCCGGAGCCGCCTTCACTGGGGGTGATGGCATACAGCCGGGCGAAGTAGTCGGCGGTGGTGTTGATGGCTTGCACGAACAGGCTGGGGGTTTCGGCCGCCCGGGTATCGAAGCTCTGGTTTGCAGAGGAATGCAGCAACTGCCAGTTGGCGTGCCACAGGCCGTCGGCCGCCTGGCGATAGCGCCCCACCAGGATGGCGTCGGGTTTGTAACGCTCTGAAGCGGCACGAATGCTGGCTTCATCCATGTTCCACAAGCTGTCCGATCCCAAGGCGATGTTGTCTTCAAAGTCATGCATAGGCAACAACAGGGGCAAGCCACGCAAGGCCGCCTGATCATACAGCGCTTTGCGTGCATCATCTGCCAGCACCCGGTGGGTGGTGCCCGCATCGTCCGTCATGATTTGCCATACGAGCAACTTGGGACGATTGGCCGGCCACAGGGGTAGACGCGCTTCGCGCAAGAGTTTTTCAATTGCCTGGGGAGAAAATTTCAGGATCAGCTTGATGGCCCGCACCGACTCGCCTTCCACCTCAAGCTGCTCGTCGGTGGAGGCATAGCTGTATTCATAGAGATAGCGCTGTGCCTGGTTCAATGCCTCGCGCACGATGGGGTGTTCGAGGGCAGCACTGTCGCCGGTAACGCGCCAGATCACCTCACCCAGACTCGCGCGCGTCGCGCTGTTGCGCTCTGCCTGCGACTGGGAAGTCACCAAGGCTTCGGCGCGATATACCTGGACTACCTGCTCGGCCACACTGGCAACCGCACAGACACTAAGCAGCAAAAACGTTAAAAGTCGTAACAAAATCTGCCCCTGAACAATCCTGGTGGAAGAGAGAAACACGCGGCTGCGGCGAGCAACCCCGGCGGAAAGTTCGGCATTGTAACAGGCAATAGCGCGGAACGAAGCGACCTGATTCGATATTTGCGGGCGGCGCGCACCATCAATACACCCCTAACCATCGATAAGCTGGTAGAATGGCGGCCTTTTTTTGAAACCTCTGCGCGAGCGAATCCCACTCTATGAGCGAACAACAATCCCCTGCCACTTCCCTGAGTTACAAAGATGCCGGCGTTGATATTGATGCCGGTGATGCCCTGGTCGAGCGAATCAAAGGCGTAGCCAAACGTACCCGTCGCCCGGAGGTGATGGCAGGTCTCGGCGGTTTTGCCGCACTGTGTGAAATTCCCAAGGGATACCGCGAACCGGTGCTGGTTTCCGGTACTGATGGCGTGGGTACCAAACTCCGTCTGGCCATGAACCTGGGTAAACACGACACCATTGGCATTGATCTGGTAGCCATGTGTGTTAACGACCTGGTTGTCACGGGCGCAGAACCGCTGTTCTTCCTCGACTATTACGCCACCGGCAAGCTCAATGTTGATGTAGCCGCAGCGGTCGTTGCCGGCATCGGCGACGGTTGTGAATTGGCGGGCTGTGCGCTGGTGGGCGGCGAAACCGCCGAAATGCCCGGCATGTATGAAGGTGAAGACTACGACCTGGCCGGTTTCTGTGTTGGGGTGGTGGAAAAATCCGAGATTCTTGACGGCAGCAAAGTGAAGGCCGGCGATGTGTTGATCGCCCTGACCTCAAGCGGCCCACACTCCAATGGTTACTCTCTGGTGCGCAAGATTATCGATGTCAGCAACGCCGATTTACAGCAGGACTGCGGCGGTAAACCCCTTAGCGATGCCCTGATGGCGCCCACCCGTATCTACGTAAAATCCGTGCTGACACTCATCAAGGAATCCCAGGTCAACGCCCTGGCCCACATCACCGGTGGCGGCCTGACTGAAAATATCCCACGCGTTCTGCCGGATGACTGCAAGGCGGTTATCGATACAAAAAGCTGGGAATTACCGGCCGTTTTCCAATGGCTGCAACGCAGCGGCAACGTCGCGATGCGCGAGATGTACCGCACCTTCAACTGCGGCGTGGGTATGGTTATCGCTGTGCCTGCCGATGAAAAAGACAACGCGTTGAAGGTTCTCGCCGCTGCCGGTGAAACGCCGTTTGTCGTAGGGCATATCGCCAAGGCGCAGGCAGATGAAGCCCAGGTGGAATTGCAGGGGCTGGCCGTTTAATGAGTTCATCGCGCACACGTGTTGTTGTACTGATCTCCGGCAGCGGCAGCAATTTACAAGCACTGATCGACGGCATGCAGAAAGGTGAGCTGCCGATCGAGATTGTTGCTGTTATCAGCAATCGTCCGGCGGTATTGGGTTTGATGCGCGCTGAACACGCGGGCATTCCCGCACTGGTACTCGACCACAAACAATTTGGTGACCGCGAATCCTTCGATCAAAAGCTGGCCCAACTGATCGATAGTTATCAACCGGATCTGGTGGTACTCGCGGGTTTTATGCGAATCCTTACCACCGCGTTTACCCGGCACTACCTGGGACGCATGTTGAACATTCACCCCTCATTGCTGCCCAAATATCAGGGCCTGAACACGCACCAGCGCGTGCTGGATGCCGGCGACATGGAACACGGGGTGACGGTGCATTTTGTTACCGAAGAATTGGACGGCGGCCCCGCTGTTATCCAGGCCAAAATTTCTGTCGCGCCGGAGGATGACGCTGTCAGCCTTGCCAAGCGAGTCCAACAACAAGAACATATTATTTATCCGCTCGCCGTGAAGTGGTTTGCGGAAGGCCGCCTGCGAATGCGTCACGATGGCGTGCTACTGGATAACGAACTTTTATCGCCATCGGGTTATCTAATCAGTGCGTGAATCTTATGGTGGCGGCCAAGCGGGAATGGTCGCCAGCACGGATTCTTCATCCGGACCATCCATTGCAGAACCATAAGGATTGCCTGACTATGCTAAAAAAATATGTGCTGAAAAAACATGCCTTATTGTTGGTTTTATTTTTCACCGGCTTTTCCCTCTCTTCCCGCGCCGCTGAACTGCCTGACAGTTTTTCCAATGAGTATACGTCCACCGCTCTCGGCTTTAAGGTCACCGTTACTCATTCACTGACGCCGCTGGATGATGGCACTTATCAAATGCGATTCTTCGCCCGCTCCTGGTTTGCCAGTATTGATGAAACCAGCCGCTTGCGCATTGATGAAGAAACCCAGCAAGTTATTCCCCTGCATTACAAATACAAACGCCGCGTGATGGGGCGTGACCGGGATGCAGAACTGACCTTCGATTGGGATAAAAAAACCGTCACCAATAATGTGCAAAATACCACCTGGAAGATGGATATCGCTCAGCGCGTACAGGACAAACTCAGTTATCAACTGCAACTGCAGCAAGACCTGATCAACAATAGAGAAGAGCTGGTGTACCAGATTGCCGACGGTGGGCGCCTGAAAGAATACGGCTTTGAAATTGTCGGTGAAGAGTTGCTTGAGACACCACTCGGCAAGGTGAATACGGTTAAGGTAAAACGCAGTCGCGAAAATGACGACCGGGTGACTTATGCCTGGTTGGCTAAAGACTGGGATTACCTGTTAGTGCGCCTGCAACAGGAAGAAGACGGCGACGCCTACACCATCTACCTTGGTGAGGCTGAAATTAACGGCAAGAAAATCAAACGTTTTAATTGATGTAATCTTTAAACCACAACCCCAAAAGGCTTTTTATGAATATCTCCAACAACTGCGTTGCCAGTTTTCACTACACCCTGACCGACAGCACTGGCAAAGTGTTGGATTCTTCTGAAGGACAGGAACCACTTTCGTATCTTCACGGTGCAGGAAATATTATCCCCGGACTGGAAAAAGCATTGGTCGGCAAATCGGTCGGTGACAAATTAAATGTGTCTGTCGCAGCAGCCGAAGCCTATGGTGAACGTGACGATGCCATGGTCCAGCAACTGGATTCCAGTATGTTTTCCGGCATTGATCAAATTGAAGTGGGCATGGAGTTTCACGCTGAAACTGAACACGGTTTACAGGTCGTTACCGTTACCGGTGTTGAAGGCGATCAAGTCACCATTGACGGCAACCATCCCTTGGCCGGCGTTGACCTGAACTTTGATGTGGAAGTGACGGATGTACGCGCAGCCACCGAAGATGAAATCGCTCATGGTCATGCCCACGGCGCCGGTGGCCATCATCATTAATGACGTATAAACAAGGTAGCGTGCATCGCACGCTATCTGTTTTATTTACCTAGTTGGCTTCAACCTTCTGCTCACCGCAGCGCTCACATTTATATACCGTCACCAACCTGCCTTGCTTGACATCAAATTGCTTTTCCTTGACGACAACCCACTTGTGGAAACCACTGCGACACAGGGTTTTTCCTTTGTGCTTTTCGAAAGGGCTTTTTCGTTTAAATGGCAGGATGTCAGCCATAATGATACCGAAGGCGTAGTGGGGTTTCTTAAAGCTTACCAGCTGAAGACGTCGTCTTCATCCGGTGCGTAATAACGATCAGCGGTAATGGCATCTACCGGCAGCTTATCAGCCAGCAAATGGTCGACATCACGTTGCACGATATTGATCAGTTTTAATTCTTCACCGCGATTCATGGATTCCACCAAGGCATTACCCCAGATGGCCACATGCCGGGTAAAGATCTTACGCTTATTGGTTTTCTTAGCCCATTCTCCGGCAATGGCCCGACCGACCGAGTACATCTTGGTATTCACCTCGTCCGCTAATGGCGGGCTCTCTATCTGCATTACCAGATCCTGTGTTACATCCAGCCAACCGCGACGGTACAACTCCCAGCCTTCATAGTAGCGCTTGACCCAAAGTAGATATTCATCCAGGGTTTGTTCTTGCTGGTTACGCAAATCCTCGGCGTAAACCTGTTCAAAATACGCAAGGGAGGGTGCACCTTGGGGCCAATCACGTTGAACCGGTGTGTGTGTAGCACATGCTGTCAGTAGCACGAGCACAACGAGAGCGTTAATAAGCTTGATCATCATGAAACTAAGTGATAGTCAGTGAGATTTTGGGAGGCAGTACTTTACCACAGGTGTATGACCAGATGATTAACGAAACGGTGTAGATATGCCGGGAGCGCAGCGCTCCCGGAGCCTTGCCAAGCCGGGAATAGCGTTAATCTTCAAGGAAGGAATCAGCTATCAGGCTGTCTCCCTGCCGAGCTGCCTCTATCGCACCGCGCAAGGGCAACTGGATAAAAAAGGACGTGCCTTCACCCAAGCGGCTGCGCGCCCAAATCTTACCGCGATGACTTTCCACAATCTTGCGGCACACGGCAAGACCCAGGCCCGTGCCCTGATAATCTTCGCTGGATTTATGCAAGCGGCTGAACAGACCGAAGATTTTTTCCTCATACTCCTTTTCAAAACCGATGCCGTTATCGCGAATCTCGAAGGTAGCCGTATCTGCCGTTTCCTTTACCC
>DATJLH010000050.1:0-47227 GCA_035490615.1 Cellvibrio sp. | reverse complement strand
CGCGCTTGATCAGCTCGGTGCGTTTATCCCTGTGTACCGCCTGGCTGTTTTTAATTGCGGCGGAAGCCATTGCCTCTACCGACGGCCTGGGTTATCGCATCTTTTTAGTACGCCGTTATATGTCTATGGATGTCATTTTGCCCTATGTCGCCTGGATAACGCTGCTGGCCTTTTTACTCGATTGGTTGCTCGACCGCATCAGCAAACGCTGCTTTACCTGGCACCACCAGGAGGCCGGAAAATGAAACAGGCTCCGATGATTGAAGCAAAAAATCTGTGGAAACAGTATGGCGATAACGTTGTGCTGGAGCGCATGAACGTGCGCGTTAATGCCGGTGAATTTATCACCATGGTCGGCACATCCGGGTGCGGCAAAAGCACTTTTCTGAAGATGCTACTGGGGATGGAATCGCCCTCTTCCGGCGAATTATTGCTGGATGGAAAGCCCATCCCCAACGAGCCGGATCAATCGCGCGGCATTGTGTTTCAACAGTATTCGGTATTTCCGCACCTGACCGTACTGCAAAACGTTGTGCTTGCACGGGAATTTGAACAGTCGCGCTGGTTAGGAAAATTATTCGGTAGCGCAAAACGCCGGGTGGAAGATGAAGCCAAGGCATTGATCGACACTGTCGGTTTAACCCCGGCATTACAACGTTACCCCCATGAATTATCCGGCGGTATGAAACAGCGGCTCGCCATTGCCCAGGCACTGATCCGCCGGCCACGTATTTTGTTGCTGGATGAACCTTTCGGCGCGCTTGATCCGGGCATTCGTGCAGATATGCATCAGCTGGTATTAAAACTCTGGCAGGAACATCAGCTGACCGTGTTTATGGTGACCCACGATTTAAGTGAAGGCTTTTATCTCGGCACACGTTTGTGGGTGTTCGACAAACTGCGCCGTGACAACCAGGCACCCACTGCCTACGGCGCCAATATTACCTATGACTTACCCATCACCCGACAAAAAGTTGTTGTACCCAAAGATTTGCAAGCCTTAACAGAACAGGAATAACGCTAGCCATGAGTGAGATTATTTACACCACCCAACTACCCGGCAATGCTCACTGGTCACTGGAAATGCGGCGCGGTTCAATGATGCGCCTGACCGACATCGACGGTGGCGCGAACGTAGGCATGCTGTTTTATAACCCGCGCAATTTGCTGGAGCGTTACAACGCGCCGGACACCTTGAAGTGTCAACACACCTTTAAATTGCAGCGGGGCAATTGTTTGTACTCCGATATGGGGCGAATTTTTGCGTCGATCATCGAAGACGATAACCACTGGCACGATACCGTGTGCGGTAACAGCAACGCTGCCTTGGTTGAACAAAAATGGGGCAAACGCGACTACCAGACCCAACGCAACGACTGGCTGCAAAATGGCTACGATGCCTTTCTGGTGGAATTGGCCAAATACGGTTTAGGCCCGGCCGATATGGCAGCCAATATGAATTGGTTCAGCAAAGTGGTGACTGATGATGCGGGCAATATTCAGCTCGACGCCAGCGCGCATAAACCTGGCCAGCAGGTGACCTTGCGTTTTGAGATGGATACGCTGGTGGTACTGCATACGTGTCCGCATCCGTTGGATAACGCTGAACATTATCCCTTTAAAGCGGTGAGTATTGAATTAGGTAAAGCTGATCCGGTTGCCGATGACGATTATTGCAAAAATTTCCGGCCGGAAAATCAGCGCGGCTTTATGAATAACCATTTGTACTACTTGTAAAAATTATTGTCGGATTACGGCGCTTTGCGCCTAATACGACCTACTGGAACACGAAAGTAGTGCCTGTAGGTCGGATTAGCCCACGGCGTAATCCGACATCGTTGGTTAACGCAAGTACATCGTCGTTTAAAATGAAAATTATTGTCGGAGCATTACTATGCTGATTGAAAGTCAACGCAATCCGGAACAGGCCGCTGCGCGCCATTGGGTCGGCGCGGGGGATTATTTTCTGGGAGAAATCAAACAGGGGAAAACGTTGCGACTGGTGGATCTTGAAGGTAACCAGGCAGCGGATGTGTTGTTTTATAACGCGCAGAATCCCAGCGAACGTTACAGCGCGATGGATACCATTCGCACCCAGGGAAATGTGTATCTCAGTGGTGGTAGCAAATTAATCTCCAACAATAACCGCGAAATGCTGGAGATTGTGGCCGATACCTGTGGCCGTCACGATACCCTGGGCGGCGCCTGTGCAACAGAAAGCAATACGGTGCGTTACAGCCTGGAAAAACGATGCATGCACGCCTGCCGCGACAGCTGGATGCTCGCCATTGCCGAGCACCCGGAATTTCACATCAGCAAACGCGACATTACTCACAACATCAACTTCTTTATGAACGTACCGGTCACCAGCGACGGCGGCTTGACCTTTGCCGACGGTATTTCGGCACCGGGAAAATATGTTGAGCTGACCGCGAAGATGGATATCGTGATGTTGATTTCCAATTGCCCGCAACTCAACAACCCCTGCAATGGTTACAACCCGACGCCGATCGAAGTGTTGGTGTGGAATTAAAAGCGCTGCCTCTTCAGTGGACGACCACTGTCGTAAGAAAACCCTGCGGGACGGCCCGCTGGAGCTGACATGTTTACCAAGGTATTAATCGCCAATCGTGGTGCTATCGCTGTTCGCATTATCCGCACGTTAAAAAAACTCAATATTCAATCCGTGGCTGTCTATGCAGAATCCGATCGCGATTCCCTGCATGTTCGCCTTGCCGATGAAGCCTTTTGCCTCGGCGAAGGGGCGGCGGCACACACTTACCTGGACCGCAAAAAAATCCTGGCTGTTGCGCAACAAAGCGGTGCGCAAGCGATTCACCCCGGTTACGGTTTCTTAAGCGAAAACGCCAGCTTCGTTGCGGAATGCGAAGCAGCCGGTCTGGTATTTATCGGCCCCACGGCGGAGCAGATGGTAACCTTCGGTTTAAAACACAAAGCGCGGGAACTGGCTCAAGCCGCAAACGTGCCTTTGTGCCCCGGCACCGATCTGTTAAAAGACATCAACGACGCGAAGCAGGCTGCAGCGGCTATCGGCTACCCCGTGATGTTGAAGAGCACCGCAGGCGGTGGTGGCATTGGCATGCAGCTGTGTCAAAGCGAAGCTGAATTAGTCAATGCGTTTGATAGCGTGAAGCGACTGGGGGCAAACAACTTCGCCGATGACGGCGTGTTCCTGGAAAAATTTATTGCCGCCGCGCGTCATATCGAAGTGCAGATCTTCGGCGATGGTAAAGGCAAGGCCGTCGCCATCGGCGAGCGCGATTGTTCCAGCCAGCGTCGCAATCAAAAAGTGGTTGAAGAATGCCCGGCACCAAACCTGCCTGAAGCACAGCGGGCGGCCATGCAACGCACCGCTGAGCAACTGCTGGCATCGGTGAATTATCGCAATGCGGGCACCGTAGAATTTATCTACGACGCGCAGGAAGAAAAATTTTATTTCCTGGAAGTCAACACGCGTCTGCAAGTTGAGCACGGTGTAACGGAAGAAGTCTGGGGTGTGGATCTGGTGGCGTGGATGCTGCGCCAAGCGGCGGATGAACTGGGCGATATTGTGGTATTACGCAATCAGTTGTCCGCTAAAGGCCACGCTATTCAAGTGCGCGTTTATGCCGAAGACCCCGCGCAAAGTTTTCAACCCTGCGCCGGTTTACTCAGCCAGGTTATCTGGCCGGCGACTCAAGCGGGTGTGCGTATCGACCACTGGATTGAAAGCGGTATTGACGTACCGGCGTATTTTGATCCCATGCTGGCCAAGGTGATTGTGCACGATACATCGCGCGAGGCCGCGTTAAAAAAACTCGCTGACACACTGGAATCGTCCAGCCTGTACGGGATTGAAACCAACCTCGGTTATCTGCGCACACTCTTGCAGGATGAAACCTTGCGCAGCGGGAAGATGACCACGCGTTACCTCAACCAATTTGTGTATCAACCCGCCCGCATTGACGTGATCCAGGGCGGCACCCAAACCACGATCCAGGATTATCCGGGCCGCTGCGGTTACTGGCATGTGGGCGTGCCCACGTCCGGCCCTTTCGATAATTATTCATTCCGTCTCGGCAACCGCTTGTTAAACAACAGCGATACCGCCGCCGGTTTGGAGATTACCCTGCAGGGCCCGACGCTGAAATTCAGTTGTGCGACCACCATCGTATTAACCGGTGCAGCCATTGAAGCAAAACTGGATGGCCAACCGCTTGCGATTTATGACGTGATCAATGTCGCTGCAGGTCAACAACTACAGTTAGGCCGAATTACCGAGCAAGGTGCACGCGCGTATCTATGTGTGGCGGGCGGGATTCAATGTCCGGATTATCTCGCGGCCAAGGCCACCTTTACGCTGGGCCAATTCGGTGGTCACAATGGGCGCGCGTTGCGCGCTGGTGATGTTCTTGCATTGGACAAAAACCAATGCCAGCGCAGTGAAGCCATTACTGCATGCCCGGATACATTGAAACCAAAAATTACCAATCAATGGCAAGTGCGTGTTATCTATGGCCCACACGGTGCGCCGGATTTTTTTACCGACGAGGATATTCAACAATTCTTTAATCACGATTGGGAAGTGCATTACAACTCCAGCCGCACCGGTGTGCGCCTGATCGGTCCAAAGCCGCAATGGGCGCGCACCTCCGGTGGCGAGGCCGGTATGCACCCGTCGAATATTCACGACAACGCTTACGCTTTCGGTACGGTGGATTTTACCGGCGATATGCCGGTGATCCTCGGCCCCGATGGACCATCGCTCGGCGGATTTGTTTGCCCGGCCACGGTAATTACCGCTGATTTGTGGAAGCTCGGTCAATTGCGTGCGGGCGATAAGATTCGTTTTATTCCTGTTAGCGTCAACACTGCCGTTGCTATCGAAGCCGCACAGAAAAAAAGTTTGCAACATCTTGTTGATCCATCACCCGCAGCTTCAGTCGCCGTGACGGAACTGCCCTCGCCTATTGTGGCGCGACTGAGTGCAGACGCCTGCGGCGAAGATATTGTTTACCGCGTGGCTGGCGATCATTTTCTGTTGGTGGAATATGGCCCACTGGAACTGGATATTAAACTGCGTTTTCGCGCCCATGCCCTGATGCAATGGCTGCAAAAAAATTCGCTGCCCGGCTTGCGCGAACTCACGCCGGGGATTCGTTCCTTGCAGGTTCATTACGACAGCCAAACCCTGTCACTGGCGCAACTACTCGACCACTTGCAGCGCGGTGAGCACGAGCTTGCGCAACAGCTCGCCGAATTAAGCGTGCCCTCGCGCATCGTGTATTTACCGTTGAGCTGGGATGACGAAGCCTGCCAGCAGGCTATTCAAAAATACATGCAGTCCGTGCGCGCTAACGCGCCCTGGTGTCCCAGCAATCTGGAATTTATCCGACGCATCAATGGGCTGAATTCCATTCAGGACGTGAAAGACATTTTGTTCAGCGCGTCTTATCTGGTGATGGGCCTGGGAGACGTTTATCTCGGCGCGCCCGTGGCGACGCCGACTGATCCGCGCCATCGGCTGGTAACCACCAAATACAATCCGGCCCGGACCTGGACGGCGGAAAATTCTGTCGGCATCGGCGGTTCTTATCTCTGTGTTTACGGCATGGAAGGCCCAGGCGGCTATCAATTTGTCGGGCGCACGTTGCAAATGTGGAATCGCTATCGCCAGACTAAGGAGTTTGCCGAACCCTGGTTATTGCGCTTCTTTGATCAGATTCGTTTTTACGAAGTATCCAATGCGGAATTACAAGATATTCGCCGCGATTTTCCGCAGGGTCGCTATCCCTTGCGGATTGAAGAAAGCCACTTCAGCTTGAAAGAATACGAAACGTTTCTCGAACACAATGCGCAAGACATCGCCGCGTTTACACAGCAACGTGAACAGGCGTTTGATGAAGAGTTAGCACGCTGGCATGCGAACGGGCAGTTCAATTATGAGCAGGCGGAGGTTGTTGAAGAAACCGCCGCGAGCGATATTCCCGACGGCGCTGTTTGTGTGGATAGTTCGGTCTCCGGCAGTGTGTGGCAAACACAAATCCAACCTGGTCAGGTTGTTAATGCGGGCGATGTGTTGTTGATCCTTGAGTCCATGAAGATGGAGATCAACATCACCGCGCCCTGCGCGGGTAAGGTCGTGCAAGTGTTGAAAACGGAAGGTTCGCGTGTGCAAGCGGGGCAGACGTTGGTGGTGATGGAGGGTGTGGAGTAAAAACGAAAATGTGTGGATGAAAAGGTTATGCGAAGTTGTTGTGGATAGTGCCGTTTGCGAGTCTGGTGTCGGATTACGCTGCGCTAATCCGACCTACGGGTTCAGTCATCTCTGCGACATGTAGGTCGGATTAGCCGCCCAGCGGCGTAATCCGACATCCCTCGCCGAAGCAATGCAGACAATCCATCACGCCGGAATCGTACGATCCGCCGCCCAATGACGCAGCTGATTAATTTGCTCCGCCATCACCACCGACAAGGGACTGGTGGACGCAATTTCCTGCAACAACAATTGCGTATCCACCGCTTTGCCTTGCGACGCGGCGTTATACAAGGCCGCCACAATCGCCTGCTCAATCTCAGAACCGGAAAATCCTTCACTCGCCACCGACAGCTGTTGCAGGTCGAATTGATCCGCAAGGCAATTCCGCTTATTCAAATGAATCGCAAAGATATCCTTGCGCACCTCGGCATCCGGCAGATCGACAAAAAAGATTTCATCCAGGCGACCCTTGCGAATCAATTCCGGCGGCAATTGGCTGATGTCGTTACTGGTGGTCACAATAAACACACGCGTGCGGCGCTCAGCCATCCAGGTCAAGAGTGTGCCCAGCAAACGTTGCGAGGTGCCGTTGTCGCTGCTGCCCTGGCTCATGCCTTTTTCAATTTCATCGAGCCATAAAACGCAGGGCGACATCGCATCTGCCAGCTTCAAGGCTTCGCGCAGATTGCGTTCGGTTTCACCGTGGTATTTGTTGTAGAGCGCGCCCACATCCAGACGCAACAAGGCAATGCCCCACAAGCTCGCCACGGCTTTGGCGGCCAAACTTTTACCACCGCCTTGCACACCGAGCAGCAAAATACCTTTGGGTCGGTCCAGATTGCTGTCGTCGCTACAAAATGCTTCGCGGCGCGCCATCAACCAGCGCTTTAAATTATGCAAACCGCCCACTTGCGAAAAGTTTTCCGTTTGCGGTTCAAAGTTCATCACGCCTTCCATATCCAGCAGTGCGAACTTGGCTTTGTTGATACGCGGCAAATCCTCTTCAGTTAAGGCGCCGTCGTTCCAGATGGCGCCGCGCACCAACCGCCGCGCATCGCTCACGCTCATACCCTGTAAATTACTGACGAGTTTTTTCAGGGTGAGGTTGTCGGTTTTTACCCGTGCACCGGCATGGCGGTCAGACCAGTCTTTGGCTTCCTCGCGAATAATCTCCATGAGTTTGTCGTCGGTGGGCAAACTCAGGGAATAGGAAACGCTATAGCGCGATAATTCCGGTGGCAAACGCAATTGATAACTTAGAAACACCAGCGTGTGCGGTACCGCAAAATGATTGAGGGCGATGTCTTTCAGCAAGCGCACCACGTTCGGCTGATCTTCCAGAAACGGGTGCAGGTCGCACAGCGCATAGATGCCCGGCTGGGTCTGGCTTTTGATATGTTTCAGCGCCTCTTCGGCACCATTGTGTTCACTGCCGCGCGGCACCAGTTGCGGGCCGAAGCTCATGCGCGCGAGTCCGTCAGTCACCGACCAGCGATACAAATCCTTGCTGTGTTTGTTCGCCACGCGCAGCAACACATCCAGCGCTTTTTTTTCTTCGAAGGTCTCGATCACCACCAGGGGGATGCGGGAATCGAGAATGTGTTTCAGTTCATTGGCATCTTGCACGCTAGCGTCCTCAGTAACACGATCAGCGCGCAAGCATGCAATGAAGCCGTTAAAACTGCAATCCCCGTTATGGGTTGGCCACAGTCAGGGTTTGACGTTGCCGCACATCCTGACTGGACGCGCCCACCTGAATTTCATAACGACCGGGATCAACCGCGTAGGTATTTTTCCGGTCATCGTAGTGGGTAAAATCCCGGGCCGGTTTCAGCGTAAAACTCACTCGCTGTGTCTCGCCCGGTTGCAGGTTCACCCGCGCCACGCCACGCAATTCTTGCCGTGCGCGTTCACGTTGCGGGTCCAGCGGATGAACATAGAGTTGCACCACTTCGTCACCCGCACGCTTGCCGGTATTTTTTACCTGCACCGACACGCTCACTTCGTCCTCTAGCGCGGGCTTGCGATTATCCAGCGTTAATCCGGAATACTGGAAACGGGTGTAGGACAACCCATGGCCGAAGGGATACAGAGGCTCTCCAGTAAAGTAGCGGTAGGTGCGTCCTTTCATGGCGTAGTCGTCAAACGGCGGGAGTTTTTCGTCGGCTTTATAAAAAGTAACCGGCAAACGGCCTGCGGGATTCACATCCCCGAACAACACATCGGCAACGGCATTGCCACCGCGCTGGCCGGGGTACCAGGCCAGCAGGATCGCGGGCAGTTTTTCCTGGGCCCAATCCACCGCGAGTGCGGAACCGCTGGTCAGCACGAGCACCACCGGTTTTCCCGTTGCGTGCAGCGCTTCCAGGAGTTTTTGTTGCGGCGCCGGCAGACGAAGGTCCGTGCGATCACCACCGGCAAAACCGGGATAGTTCACCTTCATCTCTTCGCCTTCCACATCGCCGGTCAGGCCGCCGACGAACACAATAACGTCCGCCGCTTGCGCCGCTGCCATGGCTTCCTCGTAGGGAGATTTTGCGCCGGGCATGCGCCAGGCCAGACGCACCTCGGCATCGCGGGCGTCTTCAAAATATTCGAGCGTGATGGGGTAAGCCTTACCCGCTTCCAGCTCGACAAATACACTTTTGCTATGCACGCGCTCAGCCAGTTGCCAGGCATCGATAAGGGTTTTGCCATCCAGGGACAAACGGAAGCCATCGTTAGCGCCCACACTGATTTCGTAACGGCCAGTGACGGGCGGCATCAACTTGCCGGTCCAGCGCACACTGAAGCCATCGCCCGCCAGACCTTGCGCCATATCCAGTTCACCGCGCGCGACCAGATCATCGGTGGGCGAACCGCGATCCCAGCGAAAAGCGACCCGGGGATCGATGCGGCTCAGTACCGGTTTGCCCTGCAATTCCATGCCGCGAAAATATTCCGCCTGTAGCCCCTGCTGGTTCGCATCGGCGGCAGGCCGTAAAAATGCCGGTTCAATGACCGGCGCAGCGCGCGGCTCTTCGCGCCCCTGTACCAGATCAGCGCCGCGCGCATAGAGCACCTTGGTGTTGGGAGAAACGGCAGCACGAATGCCCTGCAATACGGTCACCGGTGCGGCGGGCGTGCCGTAGTAATTGCCCAGCAGCGCCATAACATCGTCAGCCGTCGGGCCAATAACCGCGAGGGTGCCGATGTCTTTGGCGAGCGGCAGCGCACCGGTGTTTTTCAGCAACACCATTGAGGATTGCGCCGCCCGGCGCGCCAGTTGGTCGTGCGCCGGTGCCTGGTTTACCGAATAGGGAATTTGCGCAAATGGCACCTGTTCAGCCGGGTCAAACATACCCAGCCGAAAACGGGTGTACATCAGACGGGTCAAGGCCGCGTCAATCTCCGCCTCGCTGATCAGCTCTTGCTTGACGGCACCGAGCAAGGCTTCATAGGTTCTGCCGCAATTTAACTCGGTACCCTTTTTAACACCGAGCGCCGCAGCCGCCTCCGGGGTAGACACGATCTTGTGGTAGCGGTAGATGTCTTCGATGGAATCGCAATCGGAGACCACATAGCCATCAAAGCCCCAGTCCTTACGCAGGATATCAATGAGCAGGCGTTGACTGGCGGAGGCGGACTCACCGTATACCCGGTTGTAAGCCCCCATGACCGAGGCTACCTGCGCATCCTGCACCAGCGCGCGAAAGGCCGGCAGGTAAGTTTCGTAGAGATCCCGTTCGCTGGGATGCACATCAAAATAGTGGCGATCTGCCTCCGGCCCGCTGTGCACCGCAAAGTGTTTGGCCGTCGCATCTACCTTGCGATACTTCGGATGTTCGCCCTGCAAGCCTTTAACAAAAGCCACGCCCATCTGCGACGTCAGAAAGGGATCTTCGCCGTAGGTTTCCTGGCCACGCCCCCAGCGGGGATCGCGAAAGATATTGATATTGGGCGACCAGAAGGTCAGCCCCTGATAGCGCAGGCGCAAGCCGCGACTGGCAAACTCGTGGTGCTTGGCCCGCCCTTCATTGCCAATGACCTCCGCCACCTCGCCCATCAACTGCGGATCGAACGTAGCTGCCAACCCAATGGCCTGGGGAAACACCGTCGCCGACCCGGCGCGCGCAACACCGTGCAGGGCTTCGTTCCACCACTCATAGGCAGGCACATCCAGGCGCGGAATGGCGGGAGCGTTGTTCATCATCTGCCCGATCTTTTCTTCCAGCGTCATATGCGCTACCAGATCGGCCGCCCTCTCCTCGAATGAACGTTGGGTGTCGCGGTAGATGGGTTGTTCCGTAGGCGGCTCGGGCGCGGCTTGCACGGCACCGCCCAGAAGAAGCAATCCAAAGAGAAACGAAGGGTGGAGCTGCCGGATATTCATGGTTATATTTCCTCGCGGGCCAGCGATCAGGGCTTTATTGTTTTTCAGACTATAACTATTGGCTTGCTTGCATACAAGGCGTGTAACCACCGCAGCCAAATTCCCGGCTGCCCAGGCCAGACTTATTCGCTACAATGCAGAGGTTTTCTGTCCGCCACACGAGACTTATGCCATGCCCGGAATCCAGCTCAGCTTCGTTGATCGTTTGATTGTGCAAGCCGACCGCGCACTGCGCACGCTGGCAGGCGCCAGTGACCTGACCGCCGAGCGCCCTTCCCCCGCCACCAGGCTGCCCGACACGGAACTCAATGAACAAGAGAAACGCCACGCCGCCGGATTGATGCGCGTCAATCACGCCGGTGAAGTCTGCGCCCAGGCGCTCTACCAGGGGCAGGCGCTGACGGCGAAACTGCCCGATGTACGCCTGGAAATGGAAAAGGCTGCTGCCGAGGAAGTGGACCATCTGGTGTGGTGCCAGCAACGGATTGATGAGCTAGGCAGCCACACCAGTTACCTGAATCCGCTCTGGTACGGTTTGTCTTTTGCCATTGGTGCCGGTGCCGGTCTGGTGAGTGATCGTGTCAGCCTCGGTTTTGTGGCCGCCACCGAAGATCAAGTCTGCCGACATTTAAATAGCCATCTCGCCAAATTGCCTGTCGAGGATTTCAAAAGTCGCGCGGTGGTGGAACAGATGCTGGAAGACGAAGCGCGCCACGCCGATGCGGCCTTGGCAGCCGGCGGTATGGATTTTCCCGTGCCCGTAAAAGTTGTGATGACCCTGGTATCCAAAGCCATGACCTTCAGCAGTTACCGCGTCTGAGTTTTACCCCTTTATTCGCAGGACCGCATCCGTGTTTATCTGGCGCCAGATGCTAGACTTCGGTAAATCCATAACACACAAAGATGTTGATCATGTCTATCACCCGCTCACTTCGCTGGTGGCTGGCAAGCCTGGTGCTTGCCTATATGGCCGGTGGTCATGCCGGGGCACCGCGTATTACTTTTTCCTGCTGGCTGCCGCCCCATTCCGCTCACTTCATCAAGCTGGACACCATCTACCGCGAGGCATTTGCCGCGTTGGGGTATGACTTTGTGATGCAGCATCGCCCCACCCTGCGTTCGATACAGGATGCGAATCACGGCGTGAGCGACGGAGAATGTGCAAGGGATTTTCATTACCTGGCAAGCGCGCCCGAATCACCGCTCATTCGGGTGGCTGTAGTCGTGGCCAGCGCAGACTTGCAGATATGGAGCCATCAACCGGACGTTCACATCGATAACCTCAGCGAACTGAACAGTGGCAAATACCGGCTGGGTTATATGCAGGGTTCCGTCGCCACCAAAAGCCTGCTGACGCCCGAGCGTCAGCGGGATGCACAAGGCCTGGTGACCAGCGAAATCGGGATAAAGATGCTGAGTGCCGGGCGTATTGATGCACTGATCATTTCCGAGGCATCCGTCAAACGAATCCTGGCAGAGATGCCCCTACCGAATCCGATCTACCACGCCGGCACCCTGTTTCGTCAATCGGCGTATGTGCACCTGCATCCACGCCACCGTCAGTTAGTGCCGGCGCTCACCCGGGAATTGCGTCAACGCATTCCGGAGGGCGGTATCAGCCTGGAATAGCACTCCCAGACTGACTGGTTTAATCCGCCGAACGGATCTCGTAACTGTGGGTAATCTCAACGCCAGCCGCTTCCAGCATGATTGAGGCCGAACAGTATTTGGTTGCCGACAGTTCTACCGCCCGCTTGACCTGCGTCTCTTTCAAATCCTTCCCGGTGACAATGAACTGCATATGGATCCTGGTGAACGGCGACGGGATTCCCTCGGCCCGCTCAGCTTCCAGTTCAACACGACAATCCGTCACCGCCTGGCGCGCCTTGGTGAGAATACTCATCACATCAAATGACGAACAACCACCTAAACCCAGCAGCAACATCTCCATCGGACGCACACCCAGATTCCGGCCACCGTGGTCTGGCGGGCCGTCCATTACGACCGAATGGCCACTGCCCGATTCACCAATAAACTGCGCACCATCTACCCATTTCACTGTTGCATGCATATTCCAACCCTTACTGATTCTGGAGTTTTCCGGGCCGCAAGGTTATCACAGAGGCCGGTGCTAAAGCGCCAATGTCACCAAAATCAACAGTGACGGCGCTGAGTTAAACTTTCTATAGACAACGAAGGACTCTAGGCTTATAACTGCATCACAAAGTTTAGAGTCCGGCTCCGCATCGACTGGTACGCATTTTCGTTTCTGGTCATAATGCGCGCCATATCAACCTGATAAATCCTATAAAGCAAACTAGGAGCCCAACTTGGTCGCTGTCTCATTAACGCCGCACATTAAGAATGTGGATGAGTTTTTAAGCCATTGTCACCGTCGCCGTTATCCCGCCAAGAGCACTATCATTTACGCGGGCGACAAAAGCGATTCTCTTTATTACATCGTTAAAGGTTCGGTCACCGTCTTGATTGAAGATGATGAAGGCCGCGAGATGATCGTAGCCTACCTCAACGATGGCGACTTCTTCGGCGAGATGGGCCTGTTTGATGAAAAAGATTCCCGCAGCGCCTGGGTCCGCGCCAAGTCAGAGTGTGAAGTAGCCGAAATCAGCTACGCCAAATTCCAGGAAATTTCTGAAGATCATCCCGAGTTCCTTTTCGCCCTCGGCAGCCAGATGGCGCGCCGCCTGCGTGCCACCACCCGCAAAGTGGGCGACCTCGCCTTCCTTGATGTGACCGGTCGCGTAGCCCGCACCTTGCTGGATTTGTGCAAAGAGCCGGATGCGATGACCCACCCGGATGGGATGCAGATCAAGATTACCCGCCAGGAGATTGGCCGTATTGTGGGTTGTTCCCGCGAGATGGTTGGCCGTGTACTGAAGACTCTGGAAGATCAGGGGTTGGTGCTGGTGAAAGGTAAGACTATGGTGGTTTACGGTACGCGCTAAAGATTTATACAGTCCGCAATGCTCGCACAATGCGAGTTTGGCGTTAGGCCTGTTGTTTCGAAACCTTCAAGTCAGGGACGACTTGAAGGAGCTACAGGGATGTATTCATGCGTTTTCGAAACAACAGGCCTAATGACAAACGGATTCCGAAGTGCCTAACGCCAAACTTGCATTGCGGTAGCGTCACGAATCATAAAAAAGCCAGCGAAAGCTGGCTTTGTCGTTAATTAGCTAAAGAAAGTTTTCAGCGCTGCGCCGGGGTCATCGGCGCGCATGAAAGCCTCGCCTACCAAGAACGCATTTACATTCTTTTCACGCATAACTTTTACGTCGGCAGGTGAGAGGATGCCGCTTTCTGTCACAACGATGCGTTCCGGGCCGATCTGGTCGAGCAGATCAAAAGTGGTTTGCAGGGTGACATCGAAGGTGTGCAGGTTGCGGTTGTTGATGCCGATCAGCTTGTTCGGTAAACCCTGCGCAATCTCCAACTCAGCGGCGTCGTGGACTTCCACCAGCACATCCAGACCGAGCTCCATCGCCAGGGTATTCAGGTCGGCCAGTTTCTGCGGTTCCAGGGCCGCTACGATCAGCAGTACGCAGTCGGCGCCAATAGCCCGCGCTTCGTAGATCTGGTATTCGTCCACCAGGAAATCCTTGCGGATAACCGGTAAATTCGTGGCGGCGCGGGCTTCTTGCAAATAAACGTCAGCACCCTGAAAAAAATCCACATCGGTTAGTACTGATAAACAGGCAGCTCCGCCCCGTTCATAGCTGCGCGCCAATTCCGCTGGAACGAAGTGTTCGCGGATAACGCCTTTGCTGGGGGAGGCTTTTTTTATCTCGGCGATGACGCCGGATTGACCTGCTGCAATTTTGTCAGCAATCGCCTGTACGAAGCCGCGCACCGGTTGTTGGTGTACCAGGCTTTGTTTGAGGTCAGCGAGAGAAACTGTTTTCTTGCGCTCGGCAATTTCTTCCCATTTGCGGGCAATGATCTTGCGCAGTACGGTGGGTGTCTGTGTCACGCGATTCCAATCCTCTTTGCGAGCACTGCTCGGCGCTCGCGTCGGGGTTCTTCGGTTAACCGAAAAACTTATTCAAGATATTGAGTGAAGGCCGCCAGTTCGCGGATTTTTTCACCAGCCAGACTGCTACCGATAGCGTCTCGCGCCATCTCTACGCCGTCCGCCAGATTACTGGCAACGCCGCTGACGTAAATGGCGGCGCCGGCATTCAAGGTGATGATGTCGGCAGCTTTTTCGGCGTACTGGCCGCGGCGATTGCCGAGCGCGTCCTTGATCAACAACAGCGAATCTTCCGCGTTCTGCACGCTCAAGCCAATCAAGCTTTTGCTTTGCACGCCGAAGTCTTCCGGTTTGATGGTGTATTCAATGATCTCGCCATTTTTCAGTTCCGCCACCTGGGTTTCGCTAGCCAGGCTGATTTCATCCAGCCCGTCTTTGGCATGCACGACCATCACATGTTCACTGCCCAAACGCGCCAATACTTCGGCCATGGGTTTGCACAATTCACCATTGAACACACCGATAACCTGGCGTTTAACATTCGCCGGATTGGTCATGGGGCCAAGCATATTGAAGATGGTGCGCAAACCCAATTCACGACGCGGGCCGATGGCAAAGCGCATGGCGCTGTGGTGCGCCGGTGCGAACATAAAGCCCACACCGATTTCTTTCACACAACGGGCCACTTGTTCCGGCGTGATATCGAGTTTGATGCCCGCCGCTTCCAATACATCAGCACTCCCGGCGGCACTGGAAACGCCGCGATTGCCGTGCTTGGCCACGCGCCCACCTGCCGCCGCCACGACAAACGCACTGGCGGTGGAGATGTTAAACAGATTGGCGCCGTCACCGCCGGTGCCGCAGGTGTCGACCAGATATTCCACGTCGATATCGACCCGGGTGGCCAGTTCGCGCATGACCATGGCGGCCCCGGTAATTTCGTCCAGGGTTTCACCTTTCATCCGCAACGCCACCAGAAAACCACCAATCTGCGCCGGCGTGGCCACGCCGGTCATCACTTCGCGCATCACCATGGTCATCTCTTCAGTCGAGAGATCAATGTGCGCGACTAATTTGTTCAGAGCTTGTTTGATATCCATTGCCATCCACCTTGTTGTTACCATTCACGGTTTTGTGTGTGGGAAAAGCTTGTCAGCGACAGATTAAATTTACTTCAGTCAGTGCGCAATCGAGCGGTCCTGGACAGCCCGATTGCGCGTCGGTTAAACGCCATCTAAAAAGTTGCGCAGCAATTCGTGGCCCTGTTCAGTCAGGATAGATTCAGGGTGAAATTGTACGCCTTCCACTGCCAGGGTTTTATGGCGCACCCCCATGATCTCCGCCATGCTGCCATCGGCGTGTTGGGTCCAGGCGGTAATCTCCAGGCAATCCGGCAGGCTTTCTTTTTCGATCACCAGCGAATGATAACGCGTGGCCTGCAAAGGATTTTTTAACCCGGTAAATACACCTTTATCCGCGTGATACACCGGCGAGGTTTTACCGTGCATAACCTGCGGAGCGCGAATGACCTTGCCGCCAAAAGCCTGGCCGATACTTTGATGGCCGAGACAAATGCCAAGCAAGGGAATCTTGCCAGCAAACGTCTTGATGGTTTCCACTGAAATACCCGCTTCATTGGGCGTACAGGGGCCGGGTGAAACCACAATCTTTTCCGGCGCCAGACGCGCGATGTCCTGCACGGTAATTTCATCGTTGCGCACGACCTTCACATCCGCTTTCAGCTCGCCCAGATACTGCACCACGTTATAGGTAAAGGAGTCGTAGTTGTCGATCATCAGAATCATGATTATTCCCCCACCATGTCGACGGCTTTAAAGATGGCACGCGCTTTGTTCATGGTTTCTTTCCATTCCAGTGCCGGTATGGAATCCGCCACAACACCCGCACCGGCCTGCACATAAAGTTTGCCGTCTTTGATTACCGCCGTGCGAATCGCAATGGCGGTATCCATGTTGCCGTTCCAGGCGATATAACCCACCGCGCCGCCGTAGATGCCGCGCTTTTCACTCTCCAGTTCATCGATGATTTCCATCGCGCGAATCTTGGGTGCGCCGGATAGTGTTCCCGCCGGCAGGGCCGCGCGCAGCACGTCCATCGCGCGCAATTCGGGTTTGATCTTGCCGGTAACGTTCGAGGTAATGTGCATCACGTGGGAATAGCGCTCGACCACCATCTTATCGGTGAGCTTTACACTGCCCACTTCAGCCACACGGCCAACATCGTTGCGACCAAGGTCGATCAACATCAAATGCTCGGCAATTTCTTTCGGATCGGCTACCAGTTCCGCTTCCAGGGCTTTGTCTTCTTCCGGCGTATGGCCGCGACGACGAGTACCGGCAATGGGCCGCACCGTCACGTCCCCATCTTCGAGGCGCGCAAGAATTTCCGGGCTGGAGCCCACTACATGGTGATCGCCCAAATCCAGGAAATACATGTAAGGCGATGGATTTAAATTGCGCAGTGCGCGATACAGGTTGAGCGGTTCCGCCGTAAAGTCGATAGATAAACGCTGGGAGATAACCACCTGCATGGTATCGCCGGCCAGCACGTAATCCTTGATGCGATTGACCGCATCCTGGAACGCTTGCTCGCCGAAATGCGAATGGAATTTCTGTTCACTGGCGCCGTTCATACCGAGTGTTAAATCCGGCGTTGACGGTACGGGACCGCGCAGGCGCGCTTCCAATTCATCCAGGCGTTGCGTCGCTATCTGATAGGCATTGTCGATCTCGGGGTTAGCGTGAATCACCAGAATAAGTTTGCCGGCGAGGTTGTCGAATACCAGCACTTCATCGGACACCGTCAGCAAAATATCCGGCGTGCCGATAATATCCTTTGGCACGCTGGCCTTCAGATGCGGCTCCACATAACGCACACAATCGTAAGCAAAATAACCCACCAGGCCGCCGGTAAAACGCGGCAGACCCGGCAACTCCGGCGCACGATAGCGCTGCTTGAATGCTTCAACAAATTCCAGGGCATCGGCCTGGGTGGTTTCCTCAACCACCACACCGTCGCGCTCAATACGAATGTGTTCACCGAAGGCTTTTAACACGGTGCGCGCCGGCAGGCCGATCATGGAATAACGGCCCCATTTTTCACCGCCCTGCACGGACTCAAACAGATAGGAATAAGGCCCACGGGCCAGCTTCAGATAGGAAGATAAAGGGGTATCAAGGTCAGCCAGCACTTCGCGCATCACCGGAATGCGGTTATAGCCTTGCGCGGCCAACTCAGCAAATTGTTCAGGAGTCATGGATTTACCTTTCAGGTTCGCCCGCAAGAGGTGGGCGAATCACGCTATTTTTATCGGGTAATTCATCTGCGCCTGACGCGGCATGAAAGATGTCGGACAACAGATGAGGTGAAGACAACCCGGCTGCTGACAGACTGCGAGGCTAGATAATAGGTGCTAGCTAGACAGACTGCGCGCGGGCAGAAATGGACTAGCGACGCCATCGGGCGACGAGGGCGGCACGCTCTTGCAGATGTAAGCCTGAAAGTTTCACAGGGCTTCTCCTTATGGACTGGCGGCCAGTTTACTCAAATAAAACCGGACTGCCTATCCCCAATATTTCACAATTTAACCGGTTACTTTATCCAACCCCAACGGCTGCAACCGGCTTAACCCTTATTGGCCAATGCCAGTTCCGCACGCATGGCCGCAATGGTCGCGGCGTAATCGTCGGTATTAAAAATGGCCGAGCCGGACACAAAGGTATCGGCCCCAGCGGCGGCCAGTGCACGGATGTTTTCGGTAGATACACCGCCGTCGACTTCGAGGCGGATGTTATAGCCGCTGGCATCGATCAGCGCACGGGCTTCGCGCACCTTATCCAGCACATAAGGAATAAACTGCTGCCCACCAAAACCGGGGTTAACGGACATCAGCAACAGCATGTCCATCTTTTCCATCACGTATTTGATTTCGTCGAGCGAGCTGGCGGGGTTCAGCACCAGCCCGGCAAAACAACCGCGATCCTTGATCAACTGCAACGAGCGATCCACATGGCGCGAGGCTTCGGGGTGGAAGGTAATAAAAGTCGCACCGGCATCGGCAAACTGGCCGATCAGGTCATCCACCGGCTCGACCATCAGGTGCACATCAATGGGCGCGGTTACCCCGTACTTGCGCAACGCTTTGCACACCATAGGGCCAATGGTGAGGTTGGGGACGTAGTGATTGTCCATCACATCAAAGTGGATCATGTCAGCGCCGGCGGCCAGTACCGCATCCACCTCTTCCCCGAGGCGCGCGAAATCGGCGGACAAGATCGACGGTGCAATTCTGTAATCCGCCTGACGTGAATCCTTAAAGTTCTGCATAAATCACCCGATGACTGTTGTGACAACGACTAAAATGTCGGCATTGTACTGAAAAATATCGCGCTGGCAGCAGATTGCGCGCTAATGAATCACTATCCATCTGAAAAACCGGGACTATGAACCGTCTTTTGACTCGACTTATCTACCGGGATTCACTCCGGCTACGCCGACTCAGTGTTATCGCCTGGTTGGTGCTATTTGTCTGTCCGCTGTTGCACGCCCAAACCACTGCGCCCGCCAACAGTGCGGCCGACCCGGCCGTTGAAACAACGGCACCCGCCGCTGAGCCGGCACCGGATGCAGCGCAGGAAGTCGCGCCCCTGACTTCGCGGGAAGAAAACTATAACCAATTACTGGCAGCCGCCTCGCCAGACGACGTGCGCTGGCTGGATACACCGGAAGAAAAAGTCCTTGCCCTCTTTCGCCCTACCGAAGCGCGAACCACCAAAGGCGCAGTATTAATCCTCCATGCCGCCGAGATACCGCCGGGGTGGCCACCCTCGTTCGATAACCTGCGCCGTTACCTGCCACGCTACGGCTGGGTCACCCTGGCGGTGGCGCTGCCAGCGCAAGCAACCCAGAGGGTTCCCCGGCGCGAAATCCCCCTGCCCACACAGGAAGAAGAGCAAACTGATCAGGACGCGGCCACCAAACAAACACCTGAGCCTGCCGCCGAAGCAGAGGCAGAGACTTCACCTGAACCCGAGCCCTCCCGCGCCGAGGTTATCGCCCGGCGTGTCGGCGCCGCCGCGGCATTTTTGCGTGAGCAAGGCCAACAGAATATTGTGGTATTAGTGGATAACAGCAGCGTTGTTGACAGTATGGCCGGACTGCAAACCGCCGCCGGCGATGCGCTCCAGGCGTTGGTGCTGGTTAACTTGCAGATGCAGGAACCGCTTACCAAGCCACAACTGGAACAACTGTTTTCCAATCCTGATCTGCCGGTGCTCGATCTGTTCATCCAACCGGATAGCGATCAGCAGGCCAGTCTCCGCCAGAACCATCGCGCCGCCGCACTGCGCAATAAAATAGAGCATTATTACCAGCTCCGACTGCTACCCTTGCGCCCCCAAGACAGCGACAATCCGCGCAGTTTTTGGCTGGAGCGAACCCGCGGCTTTATGGAACGGCACGCTCTGGGAAAAGAAACGAGCAAGGATAAAGAGTAAGGGTAACCCCGGCAAATCGTTAAAGCCGTCGCATTTTCCAACACCCATACCACTTCTGTTGAATGCCTTTAGGCGGTGATCGTGTTACTATTTTTCGGCTATTTTTGGCGTCAGCCACAACGGAATTACCAATAATCAACATCTGGAGCAAAGAGGAAGACTAGCGTGTCTGAGAAGAACGATTCAGCCAACACGCCCGACCCGGCCGACGATAAAACCCGCCTTGCTCGCCCGCCCAAAAAGCCCGCAGAACAAGCCACGGTGATGGCCAAAAAGTCTGCGCCCAAAGCGGATGATGCGACGGTGCTCGCCAAAAAATCGAAGCCTGCGCCGGAGGAAGCCACCGTATTTATGCCGGCAAAAAGACATCCGGCAGCTGCTGAGAGCACACCTGTCGCTGCACAACCCAATATCTCCGCGCCAAAAAACTCGACCAATGCAGCCGCGACGCAATACACCCAATATCGTCCCAACACGACCAATAATTCGTCCGGCTTCGCCAAAGCCAGTGAGCTGGCTGAACAGGCATTGAGCGGCAGCGGCGCGGGCACCTTATTAAAGAAACGGTTTTTGCTGGAAGAAGCGCTGGGCCAGGGTGGCATGGGGACGGTGTATAAAACCCGCGACCTGCGCAAGGTTGAGGCGGAAGATCCCAACCCCTACATCGCCACCAAAGTGCTAAACCAGGATTTCCAGAATCACCCGGACGCGTTCGTCACACTGCAACAGGAAGCTGCCAAATCCCAAACCCTGGCGCACCCGAATATCGTCACCGTGCACGACTTTGATCGCGACGGCGATATCCTGTTTATGACCATGGAGCTGCTGCACGGCGACCCACTGGATAAATTGCTTAAAGACCACCGCAACTCCGGCCTGCCGGTTAGCACTGCCTTGCGACTGGCGAAAGATTTATGTGCGGCCTTGATGTACGCCCACAAACGCCACCTGATTCACGCGGATTTCAAACCCGGTAACGTCTTTGTCATGCGCGATGGTTCGGCCAAGGTGCTGGATTTCGGTATCGCGCGCGCCGCCTCAAAAGAAACCCAACGCCACCAATTTGATGCGGGACAACTGGGTGCGCTAACACCAGCGTACGCCACGATTGAAATGATCAACGACGAGCCGATCAGTTTTGCGGATGACGTCTACGCGCTGGCCTGCGTGATTTATGAGATGCTCGCCGGCCGCCACCCGTACAACAATGTGTCCGCACTTGATGCACAACAGCAAAAACTGAAACCCAAGCGCATCGAAAAATTAACGGCCGCACAATGGAAAGCCCTGAGCCGTGGCCTTGCACTGGAAAAGGCACAGCGTACCCCCACGATCGAACAGTTCCACCACGACTTATTTCCGCGTCGTAAGCCTCTGGTACTGAAAGTGGCAGCGGTGCTACTGCCGGTGTCACTGATCGGTTTGGGATGGTTTGCTTACAGTCACTATCAGGCCGAAGTGCAGATTCAAAACACCATCAACGAAAAAATAGCCCTGGCGCAAAGCTGTTTTGCGCAGAGTGATTTTGAATGTGCGATTGAACAAAGCCTGGTGGTGACCAATCTTGAACCGGGCAACCGTGTCGCGCGCGATTTACTCAACAGTGCGCAACTGGCACACCAGAAACAGGAAGATGCCACTCGCATCGCGCGGTTGCTACAGGAAGCGGAAAGCTGTTTTAACCAACAGGATTTTGCCTGCGCACAAATTAAAACCCGCGAGTTGCTTAAACTCGATCAAACCCACGCCGCCGCACAAGCATTGTTAAACAATGCCTCTGAGTCGATGGAACTCTCTCGCATTGCACAACGTTCCGACAGCTGTTTGGAAAACGGCGACCTGGAATGTGTGCAGGCGCTGGTTAACGAGGCCGTGAGTGTAAACGCAAGCCATCAAATCACGCTCTTATTACAAAACCAATTATTAGCGGCACAGACCGGCGCCCAGGAAGAACAGAACGCTATCAACCAGGCATTAAATAAAGCGCGGCAATGTCTGAATCAAAAGCAATACGACTGCGCGATAAATCATGCCGATAGCGTGACGGCCAATCATCCGGGCAACCTTCAGGCACTGGAGATTAAACAGGCCGCTACTCTCGCCAAACAATCAGAAGAGCGGGTGCAAAGTATTCTGGCACAAGCCAAAACCTGCCTTGATAAACAAAAGAATTACAGTTGTGCCATCGCTAAAGCCGAAGCGGCACTGGATCTGGTTCCAGGCCACGCCGAAGCCGCAGCGATAAAACAGCGAGCGCAAGACACCCAACAAAAACTCAAGACCACCGGTTTTACCATCCAATAAGCCAAGGAGGCTTACCATGAAAAAAGCACTATTGATTGCCCTGATTTCTTCCCTGATCGCAGCACCGTCTTATGGGTTCGGTTTGAACGACCTGAAAGACAACCTGGACCGCTCGCACAAATGCAAAAGCGGCGACCAAAGCTGCAAAAACCGTGAGAAGCTGAAAGCCGCCGCGCGCGTTGCAGCGGTCTCCATCGCGGTAAAATTGATTGCCGATATGGTGATCGACTACCGCTCCAAAAAGGTCGCAGGCGAAGAGGAAGTTGCAACGGAATACCGCAACAAAAATAAAACCCTGCAACCCAACCCGGTCGCCGAGCGTTACGACACCGAAACCTTACCCGGCAAGGTTGTTGAACCGGGCAATGAGGTAACTGTTAAATCGGATATCGTCGTGGTGCCTGGCAGCTTGCGCCAGGAAGCTTTGATCGAAGAACGCATCACCATCTTCGACAACGAAGACCACACAAAGCCACTACGCAACCTGACCAAAGCGGTCAATGGCGATAGCCGTCGCGGCGGTCACTACCAAAATGAATTTGCGTTCACCCCGCCGGAAGGTCTGCCCCAGGGCGTTTACCCGGTTAAAACAGAACTAATCCTCAACGGCGTCATCGCCGACACCTCCGACAATGACATCCAGCTGGTTTTGCAAGTCGACCACCTCGGCGCCATGCAACTCCTCGCCCTCGCAAAATAACATCCCCGCCTGACATTCACTCTCGCAACCATCGCGAGAGTGAATCCCAACAACAACCATTATGTAGGTCGGATTAGCCAAAGGCGTAATCCGACTTGATGTTGGGGTTCCGGTAAAAAATCAGAAAGAAAAAATCAGAAAGAAAAAAAACGAAGACTCGCATCAACCGCGCGTTAACTCACTATCCAAACCCACCAACCGCTCCGGCGTGCCCACATCACTCCACGCCCCGCGATAAACCTCTGCCGTTAATCGCCCGTGTGCGATCTCATGCCGTAGCACTTCACCCAAGGGAAATTTTTCCCGGCGTTGTGGATAGTCCGCGATCATTTGCGGGCGTAGCAGGCTGATGCCCGCAAAGGTGTAACGCGGTTGGTCGGCGCCGGCTAATAACAGACCATCTTGCGCTAACGCAAAATCGCCGGCCGGATGAAATGCCGGATTGGGTACCAGTACCAGATGTCCGTTGTAACGTCGCTCCAGAGAATGACGAACTAAATTCTGCAACGGGTAGTCACTCCAGACATCGCCATTGACCAACACAAAGGGTTCGTCGCCCAGCAGCGGCAGGGCTTTCAAGATGGCACCGGCCGTTTCCAGCGGTTCCGGCTCTTCGGAGTATTCCACCTGTAAATCAAATCGGCTGCCGTCGCCGACAAAGGCGCGAATTTTTTCGCCGAGGTAGGCCAGGTTAATGACTACCTGACGAATACCCGCCGCGTGTACATGTTCAAGGTGGTATTGCAGCAGCGGTTTGCCACCCACAGACAACATCGGTTTGGGTAAATGATCCGTCAGGGGGCGCATGCGTTGGCCGAGACCGGCGGCGAGGATCATGGCTTTCACGCGTTTATGTCTCCGGCACGGCGGTAATCGGTATACCAGGGTTGTTGTTCGATCAGCGGCAGGAGCTGTTGCTCGAACCAGATAACAAATTCATTCAGTTGCGGATAGCTCCGTGCAACGTCGAGGGTATAGCGCAATACCAGCGGCAGATCCGCCAGGTAATGGTGTTTACCATCGCGCAGGTGCAGCCGCGCAAAAATACCCAATACCTTAATGTGTCGTTGCAGGCCCATCCAGTCAAACCAGCGCAGGTAAGTCGCTTCATCAACGGCGGGGATCACACCGACATCCATGGCCATATTTCCGTAACTGAGTGCCCAGCGCTTGACGTCCTCCTGCGGCCAGCGGATGTAGCAATCGCGCAGCAAGGACACCAGGTCGTAAGCAAAGGGACCGCGCACAGCGCCCTGGAAATCAATAACCCCGATCTGGCCCGAGTCGCACAGCAGCAGGTTGCGGGAGTGGTAATCGCGATGAACCAGCAGCTGCGGTTGTTCCAGCGCGGTGGTTTCGAGCTGTGTGAATACACGCTGCAACAGCGCCTGCTCCGCCTGGTTCAGGGAATAGCCGAGCAAGCGCGCCACAAACCACTCACTGAAGATCTCCAGTTCGCGCCGCAACATTGCCTGATCGTACTGTGGCAGTTCTGCCGGGATGTCGGTGGCCTGCTGCAAGCGCAACAACACCATCAGTGCCTCGCCGTACAAGGTGCAGGCGGTGTCCTGGGTTAACTCGTTACGCAGCAATCGATCACCAAAATCTTCCACCACCAGAAAACCCTGGGCCGCGTCGGCGGCAATCACCGTCGGCGCATTGACACCCTGGTCGCGCAGGTAGCGCGCGAGCTTGACAAACAGCGCGGTGTTTTCGGTCTCGGGCGGAGCATCTACCGCCAGGAATGGCGGCTGGCCGGTCACGGGAGCTTGCGCGCGGTAATAGCGCCGAAACCCGGCATCGGAACCCAGGCTCTCCAGCACCAATTGCCCTGCCTCCGGTATAACTGGCTGTAAATTCTGGCGCGCCCAGTGTGTTAGCGCTTGCTTACGGCTTTCTATGCTATCTGCTGAAGGGTCCCGGGTATCGCTCATCCTGACTCCGTTAAATATTAGAATTGCGGCGGCTGCGGACCCAAGCCTTTTCACACCGGAATCCGGCCAAGCCAACAGCGCCGATAAAACGGTTCCCATAAAACCCCAAATCCGGAAGGCTGACAAGGTCTGCCTGACGGCGAGCGTCACACACCCAACCAATCGGCTTCGCTATTGTCAGAGACGGATTCATTCCAAGCACCGGCGTATTCAAGTAGAATCGCGGCTATTTCATCCACGGAAACCGCCCAGGATCGCCGGCCGGATTAATTGATAAAGCGATAACAGCCATCAATGAAGACATCTTGTCCCGCTACCGCTCTTTCTGTACGCGCTTCCGCAGGCACTTGTCGCCGCCCAACTTTTCTATCGAGACGCTGTTGATGGCTGTAGCTACGCGCACTTCTTCACTATTCCGCCCCTCCCTGTTAGCTGCCGCACTGGCTGAGCAGTGGCGCCCCGCCAGTGCGCTGGTACTGTCTTTGGGCTTGATGACTGCCCCCGCCTTCGCTGACGAAACGCAACAGCAAACGGAATCCGGGCGCAACCTGGATTGGGTGCCCATGGAGCAACTGACTGAGGCTCAAAAAGCCGCCATGCCCAGCGGTTGCTGCGGTGCTTATGTCAGCCCGGAGCGCACCGACCCGGATGCCAAGCTTGAGCCGGCCAACGCCTCGGTCCGCGCCACCGCCGATTCTTCCGAAACCCAGGGCCAGACCACCGTCATCATGAGCGGTGATGTGCAGCTGACCCAGGGTTACCGCTCGCTGAATGCCGACAAAGCGGTTTTTAACCAGACCACCCGCGAAGCGGAAATCACTGGCGATATCCAGATTCGTGAGCCGGGGCTGCTGTTGCACGCCGAACAGGCGCAGATGCAGATCGACAGCGGCGACGCGACCCTGGAGAACGCGGAATTTGTACTCTATGAATCACGTATTCGCGGCACCGCCGAAAGCCTGAAAAAATTTGGCAGCAACATCATTGTGCTGAACGACAGCCGCTTCACCAGTTGTGAGCCGGACAGCAACCTCTGGTCCGTGGCGGGTTCAGAAGTGAAGATCAACCAGGAAAAGCGCTACGGCACCGCCAAGCACATGCGCATCAACATTAAGGATATTCCGGTGATTTACTCGCCCTACCTGCGCTTTCCGGTAGGCAAAGATCGGCTCACCGGCTTCCTGTTTCCCTCGATGAGCTTTGACAGCGACACCATCATCGAAGACTTCTCCCTGCCGTTTTACTGGAACATGGCGCCCAACTACGACATGTTGATCACGCCCCGGTATGTGGATCGCCACGGCACCGGCGTCGATACCGAATTCCGCCATATGTCCGCCCAGTTCGACACCATCATCAACGGCGCTTTCCTCGCCGATGACGAGGGCGATTACAGCGCGCGGGACCTGGAGCGTATTGAAGAGGGCTTGCGCGAGGATTACACCGGCAGAGACCGCTGGCTTTACAGCCTGAACCAGACCGGTGGGCGCGGCCAGCGCTGGGCCACCACCATTGATTACACCGAGATCAGCGATATCGATTACCTGCGCGACTTCAACCGCAGCGGGGTCGACACCAACCGCCAGCCCAACATCGCCAAGGTAGCGACCGCCAGCTATCGCACTGACAACTGGCTGGTGAGCGCCAAGGCGCAGGAATTTCGCGTGTTGGTGGAAGAGAGCCAGATTCCCTACCGCGAACTGCCGCGTATCAATGCCGACGGCAGCTACCGGTTGGGTGACTGGCTGCTTGAGTTAAACAATGAATACGTCAATTTTGATCTCAACAGCTTCTATGAGCTGGATACCACCAATACCTTGCTCGGCGAGCGCTTGCGCACCGACTACGGCCTGACCTGGGACAAGGAATTTGCCTGGGGTTTCTTCAAGCCCGGCGTTGCGGTGAAAACCTTGAACTATGAGCTCGACAGCGGCGCACTGAACGAAACCGCCGATAGCTCACCTTCACTGACTGTGCCTCAAGGCAGCCTGGATATGGGATTGTTTTTCGAGCGGGAAACCAGCCTGTTCAGCAACAGTTTTATCCAGACCCTTGAGCCGCGCGTCTTTTATTTTTACAGCGATTATGAAGATCACAGCGCGCTGTACAACCTGACCGCCAATAATCGCTACGTCAATTTTGATACCTCTGAACTGACTTTTACCTACGGGCAGCTGTTTCGCGAATCGCGTTTCTCCGGCGGTGACCGCATCGATGATGCCAACCAGGTTGCAGTGGGATTATCCAGTGCGCTGATCTCCAGCAGCACCGGTATTGAACGTTTACGCATGAGCATCGGCCAGATTTATTATCAGAAAGACCGCCGCGTCGTGGTCGCCAACAACGCCGATGAAGACGATAAATACTCGCGCCGGGATTCGGAACTGGCGGGCCAGATCAGCGGCCAGATCAGCGATTCCCTGCGCTTCACCAGCGACGTCGCCTACGACCATAAAAATTCGCACCTGACCAGCGCCAGCGCCAGCCTGAATTACATGGACGATGCCTATCGCATCTTCAATTTGTCTTACCGTTACACGCGCAATCCGCAGATGATCAACCCGTCCAATCCGGTCCCCATCCTGGAGTCCACTCTGGATCAGCTGGATGCGTCGATGATCGTGCCGGTGAACGACCAATGGAGCCTGATTGCGCGCAGCAACTATGACTTCACTTACAATCTGGAACTCGATACCTTTGCCGGACTCGAATACAGCGATTGTTGCTACCGCATCCGTCTGCTGGGCCGCCGCTGGTTGAACTTTGATTACAACGCTAACTTCCTGAAGACCGCCACCCAGGACGATTACGATCAAGGATTCTTTGTCGATATCCAACTCAAAGGTCTGGGCAGTATCAGTGAACGTATCGGCAAGTTACTCGACAAAGCCATCATCGGTTACAGCGCGCGGGAAGAATCCATGCGCTAAACATTTCAGGACCAGATCAATCCGGCACCTGTTATTCATCGTTAAGACAGTGATTATTTTATGAAGAAGAATATGTTTAAACGTTTTATTGCCACCGGCTTTATCAGCACCTTGCTGTTACTCAACGCCGGTATCAGTACCGCACAAACCGTTATGCTCGATCGCGTTGTGGCGATTGTGGATGAGGACCTGGTACTGGAAAGTGAACTCAATAGCCGCACAGATTCCGTACTGGAGCGCCTGCAAGCCCAGTACAGTCAATTACCGCCGAAGGAAGTGCTGCAAAAACAAATTCTGGAGCAATTAATCCTTGAACGCATCCAGTTGCAACTGGCCAAGCGTTACGAGATTGACCCCAGTGCCGAAGAAGTTGACCAGGCGATTGGCCGGATTGCCCAACGCAACCAAATGACCATGGAACAATTAGCCGCCGATCTGCAGCGGCAGAATTTATCTCTCGATGAATTGCGTCAGCAAATCAAAACGGAATTGACCATCAACCAGTTGCAACAAGGTGTGGTTAACAGCCGCATCCGCGTGACCGAACAGGAAATTGATAACTTCCTGGAGTCCACCGATGGCAAGTTTGCCACCTCGCCGGATTTTCACCTTGGCCATATCCTGATTGCGGTGTCCGGTGCGGCTGACCCGGCGATGGTCAGCGCGGCGGAAAAAGAAGCGCAGGAGATTTATGAAAAACTGCAAAAAGGTGGTGACTTTGAACAACTCGCCATCAGCCACTCCAATGATCAAAGTGCACTGCAAGGTGGTGACATCGGCTGGCGTAAACTGGCGCAACTGCCCGAGTTATTTGCCAAAAAACTGGAAAACCTGGGCACGGGCGAGGTGACCGAACCCTTCCGCAGTGGAGCAGGTTTTCACATCCTGAAAAATATTGAACAACGCGGTGGCGGTGCGCAATTGGTTGAGCAGACCAAGGCGCGTCATATCCTGGTAAAAACCTCTGAAATTATGGACGACAGCCAAGCCCGCGCAAAATTGGCGGCGCTGAAAAAACGCATCGAAAACGGTGAAGATTTTGCCAAGTTAGCGCGCGAAAATTCTGAAGATACCGGTTCGATGCTGAGTGGCGGTGATCTCGGCTGGTCCATGCCCGGTATGTTTGTACCGGCCTTTGAAGAGACCATGAAAAATACAGCAGTCGGCGAAATCAGTGAACCCTTCAAGAGCCAATACGGTTGGCATATCCTGCAAGTGCAGGAGCGTCGCAAAGAAGACATGAGCGAACAAATGAAACGCAACCAGGCCTCCAACCTGATTCGTTCACGCCGCTTTGACGAAGAGTTCCAGTCCTGGCTGACCCAGATTCGCGAAGAGGCTTACGTCGAAATCAAGATTTAATATCCTCGCACTGTGCAGCCTGGCTGCGCAGTGCTTTTCCTTCCGGTTGACCTTATGAACGCTCCCTGTCTACGTATAGCACTCACCCCCGGCGAACCTGCTGGTATCGGGCCGGACCTGGCTATTATGCTGGCGCAACACGCACAGGCGCACGAGATCGTCGCCATTGCTGATCCGCAGCTGTTACAACAACGGGCGCAGGCGATGGGCTTACCGGTGCGACTGCGCGAGATTAATCCGGCGGAAAAACCCCTCGCCTCGCGCGCGGGTGAGCTGGCCGTTTTCCCTGTGGCACTCGCTGAAGACGTCATTCCCGGCACACTCAATAGCCGCAACGCCAACTACATTCTCAAGACGTTGGATGTGGCCATTGCCGGTTGTGTCGATGGCACTTTTGCCGCGCTGGTAACCGGCCCGGTGCATAAAAGTGTGATCAACGACGCGGGTATTCCTTTCAGCGGCCACACTGAATACCTCGCCGAAAAAACCCATACACCCAAGGTGGTGATGATGCTGGCCACACAAGGTTTACGTGTGGCTCTGGCAACCACCCACCTGCCCCTGAAAGACGTGGCGGGGGCCATTACGGCCGATGAGCTCACCCAGGTGATTCGTATTCTGCACCGCGACCTGCAACAACAGTTTGGTATCCTGCAACCCCGCATTTATGTGTGCGGGCTGAATCCACACGCGGGCGAAGGCGGTCACCTGGGCCGTGAAGAAATTGAGGTGATTGAACCCACACTCAACAAGCTGCGTGATGAAGGTATCCACCTGATCGGCCCCCTGCCCGCCGATACCTTATTTACACCAAAATATCTGGACAACGCCGACGCAGTGTTGGCGATGTACCATGATCAGGGCTTGCCGGTTTTAAAATACAAAGGCTTTGGCCAGGCGGTAAATATCACGCTGGGACTGCCGATCATTCGCACCTCTGTCGATCACGGCACGGCACTGGACCTTGCAGCCACCGGCAAGGCTGATCCGGGCAGTTTGCACACGGCACTCGCCTACGCGATCGACATGGTTCAGGCGCGCACCGCGCGGTAATTCACCCCGCAGCGGCCACAACACAGCCAACGAGTTGACACACCTTATGGCAAAGTTTCACAACAACGAAGCGCCCCATCGCGCACGCAAACGGTTCGGACAAAACTTTTTGATTGACCACGGCGTAATCCGTGAAATTGTCCGCGCTATTCATCCGCGCCAGGACGATTGCATTGTCGAGATCGGGCCCGGCAAAGGGGCCATCACGGCATTATTAGCCGACGCCTGTCATCACCTGCGCGTGATTGAACTGGATCGCGACCTGGTGCCCTGGCTCAAGGTAAAATTTGAAAAGCATCCCGACTTTCAGTTATTTCAAACCGATGCACTGCAATTTGATTTTGCGCAACTGGTACAAAATAACCAGCCCTTGCGCATCGTCGGCAACCTGCCCTACAACATCTCAACACCGCTGATTTTTCATTTGCTGAGCTACAGCACCCAAGTGGCAGATATGCATTTTATGCTGCAAAAAGAAGTCGTGAAGCGCATGGCTGCACAACCGGGCGACAGTGCCTACGGGCGTCTGGGTATCATGGTGCAATACTACTGCGCGGTGGAAAATTTATTTGAAGTGCCCCCCACGGCTTTTGATCCGGCCCCTAAAGTCGATTCAGCGATTGTGCGTCTGGTGCCGCATCAGGTATTACCCCATGTTGCGCACAATATTAAAACCCTGGAGCGTTTGGTTAACACCGCGTTTCAACAACGCCGTAAAACCCTGCGCAACGCACTCAAGCAATGGGTGCCGGCAGATATTCTCGATGAGCTGGCGATTGACGCAAACGCGCGGGCAGAAAACCTGTCGCTGGCGACCTTTGTTGCCTTAAGCAATACTTTGGACGCGCGCGGCTTGTCCGACGCGGATAAACCGGTGACAAACTCATGAACACACCGATTCATATCACCGTACAAACCAGTTATATCGCTGCGCAATCCCGGCCGGATATTCAGCGCTTTGTATATTCCTATACGATTACCATCACCAACCACAGTGACACGAACGTGCAACTGATCAGTCGCCATTGGCGGATCAAGGACGCCAACGACAACCTCCAGGAAGTCAAAGGATTGGGTGTGGTCGGCGAACAACCCCGGCTCGCACCGGGAGCCAGTTACACTTACACCAGCGGTGCAATCCTGGAAACCGAAACCGGGATGATGGAAGGCAGTTACCAGATGCGGCGCGATGACGGAAGCACCTTCGATACACCGATTCCACTCTTCGCGTTGGTACCACCCCACGCGATACATTAATTCGTCACATTTTTTCAGGCGTTTTCCTATGAGCACTTATGCCATCGGCGATATACAAGGTTGTATGAAGCCCCTGCAATGCCTGCTGGAAAAAATCCAGTTCGATCCGCAAAAAGATCACTTATGGATCGCCGGCGATTTAATCAATCGCGGCCCGGATTCCCTCGCCGTGATGCGTTATTTATACAAACTGCGCGACAAGATAACGCTGGTACTGGGCAACCATGATTTGCATTTTCTGGCAGTCGCACGTGGGCTGCGCAAGGCCGGAAAATCCGATACCTTGACAGCGCTACTCGACGCTGAAGAGTGTGACGATTTTATTGCCTGGTTGCGCACCGGAAAACTGCTGCACCACGACGCACAAAAAAAATTCACCATGGTTCACGCCGGCATTCCTCCACAATGGGATTTAGCACAAGCCATTGCTCTCGCACAGGAAGTTGAGCAGGTACTGCAAAGCGAGCATCTTGAAGATTACCTGGGCAACATGTACGGCAATATTCCCAATATCTGGCAAGAGGAGTTACGCGGGGAAGCGCGCTGGCGAGTGATTACCAATTATTTTACGCGCATGCGTTTTTGTACTGCCGAAGGTGAATTGGAACTGGAAACCAAAACCGAAGCTGCAGAAGCACCGCCGGGGTTTCTACCCTGGTTCGCCCATAACAATCGAAAAACCAAAAACAATAAAATTATTTTTGGCCACTGGGCTGCACTGGGTGGTGAGGCAAAAGCAGCTAACGTCTACGCATTGGACACTGCTTGCGTATGGGGTGGTTCATTAACCGCCATGCGCCTTGAGGATGAAAAAATATTTAGTTGTGAATGCTATTAATTTTCAGAATTTTTTACCAAACTGAATAGAAGCTGAATAAAATTAACATGCGTATTCAGCTTCCATTCAGATTGCCATCAAGCTCTGTGTGTTAACCCACCGATTCTTTCGCTAACTTTTTGTAAAGTCCCCCCGTCTGCGCGATATGCCTCTCATTTTGCGTATTATCGGATGACACCCTAACAACTTACGGACTAAAATGGCGCACCTGCCGAACAAGGTGCAGGTTGATGTGATTACACAATGGAGAACTTCATGAAACTCAAAACTTTAGTAGCAACCATGGCGCTGACCTGTGCATCCGGTGTTGCACTGGCCCAGGACTATAACTTCGAAGTGGGTGTGAACTACACCGACGTCGACTATGATGCGGGCGGGAACGACGACTTTTTTGGTGTCTACGGAGAGTACCACTTCCAGGAAGTCCGTCCGGGCAACAATCCGTTAGCTGAAGCTGCTTTTATTAACAGATCAAGCAACGTGTATGTCGCTGGCGACAACGATCTGGATTTAGTTACTGCGGGTGTTGAGTTCTACATCCCGGACACCATCTTCTATGGTGCCGCAGAAATTGTCCGCGATGATCCGGATGATGGCCCGACCAACAATGACTGGGGCGTTCGTTTAGGTTTGACTCCCATCACCGGTTTACTGGTATGGACTGAGTATTACGACGAGCCAGGTTACGATGCCAACATCCACGCAAAATATGTTGTGCCTCTGGGTGGCGGTAATTTTGTCAACGTAGAAGGCGGTTATGCTGACTACGATGAAAATGATGTACTTGATATAGCGGCAGACTTCTACTTCGACAGAACCTTCAGCGTTGGTGCCGGTTATGTGGATTACGATTACGACGATGCTTTCCTTCTGCGTACCCGTAAGTTCTTCACCCCGGAAATCAGTGCTGAGTTAGCCTACACCAAGTTTGATGCTGCAGATGTTATCACCGTCGGTGCCAGCTTCCGCTTCTAATTAACATTTTGTTAATAACGCGTTAAACGAAAACGCAGATGGTGAAAATCATCTGCGTTTTTTATTGCCCCGCCACCACTCGGCATGTTTTTCCTTATTCAGGCCCGCGCTATTAAAATTTTCGGTAGTGCATAAAAAGTCTATTTCTCCTACCGGAATTCCTTACCTCCCGCTCACTCTAAAACATCTAGCTCTATGCGGAGGATGCGCCATGAAAACCCTTGCAAATCGAAGCGCCGCAGGTAAAGCGCTTGCAGCACGCCTGACCGGATATCGCGATAGAGAGAATGTGATTGTTTTAGGCTTACCGCGTGGTGGGGTACCTGTGGCCTATGAAATTGCCACCGCGTTACATGCACCGCTGGACGTACTGGTGGTGCGCAAACTCGGGCTGCCGCGCCACAAGGAATTTGCTATGGGCGCTATCGCGCACGGCGGCGTGCGCATCCTGAACGAAGACATTATTCGTTCCTACCGCATTACCGACGACGTCATCGAACATGTCGCGGAAACTGAAACAAAAGAATTGCAGCGCCGTGAACAGATCTACCGTGAAAATCGCCCCTGGCCCTCGTTGCGCAACCAGTGTGTCATCCTGGTAGATGACGGATTGGCAACCGGCGCGACCATGCGCGCGGCAATTGAAGCCGTCCGTATTGAAAAAGCCGATGATGTCATCATGGCTGTTCCGGTTGCCTCTACCCGCACCCTGAATGAGTTAGCGAAATGGACCGATGAAACCGTATGCCTGTTAACACCTGACCCTTTTTATTTTGTCGGCCAATGGTATGAAAATTTCGAGCAGACCACCGACGAAGAAGTGGTTCGCTTGCTCGCGCAGGCACGCGCGGAGCGGGCGCAAGATCAAGGCAATAAAGCGGGCATCAAGCAAACCATTCAGTATCCACCGCAAATGACCTCGTGACGGGTGGAGCACACAATGACATATCACCCACAAATCGCCGATCTTATTCATAAAGCAGCCTATCCACTGGGGCAGGTACCACAGGACGTTACGCCGCTATTACGGCAGCTCGCACAGAAACATTTTATCCTGCTCGGTGAAGCGACCCACGGCACCCACGAGTTTTACCAGACGCGCATCGCTATCACCAAGCAATTGATTCTTCATCATGGCCTCAATGCCATTGCTATCGAAGGTGATTGGCCTTCAGCCTACCGGGTCAACCGGTATGTGCGCTGGCAAGGAGACGATAAAAATCCCAACGACGCCTTGAGTGACTTCAAACGTTTCCCTTTGTGGATGTGGCGCAACACGCCCATGCTCGATTTTGTTTTATGGTTGCGCCAGCACAACGAGAGTTTGCCATCCACCCGGCAGGTAGGTTTCTATGGGTTAGATATGTACAGCCTGTACGAATCCATCGCCGCCGTGCTGGAATATCTGGATAGCGTTGACCCGGAAGCAGCGCTTGCCGCACGCCGGTTTTACGCCTGCCTGGGTCAAGCCGGTTATGAGGGATATTACGGTTACCACATTCAATCCGGCAAACGCCGTTCCTGTGAAGTGGAAGTCATACAGCAATTGCAGCTGCTGCGTGAGAATTCCCTGCGCTACACCAAGCCCGGTGATGACGCATCTGAAGATGATCAATTCCAGGCCGAACAAAATGCGCGGCTGGTTCACAGCGCCGAAAATTATTATCGCCAGATGTTTGATAGCCGCGTGAATACCTGGAACCTGCGCGACAGCCATATGATGGAAACGCTGGACAACCTGTACCAACACCTCACGCAACGTTTACAACAGCCTGCCAGAATCGCCGTATGGGAACACAACTCGCACGTCGGTGACGCCCGTGCCACTTACATGGGCCCGCGCAACCAGCACAACCTGGGACAACTGGTGCGTGAACGCCATGGGGCGCAGTGCGCATTGATAGGCTTCACTACACATAAAGGCACGGTGACGGCGGCATCCACCTGGGACGGCCCTGCCGAACGGAAAAAAATCAGACCGGGTTTGCCCGACAGTGTCGAGCACCTGTTCCATTCCCTGGAATTTCCGGATTTTTTATTGCCCTTGCACGGCGAGGTTGCGCAAGCCTTACAGGCGCGAAAACTGCAACGGGCCATTGGTGTGCTTTATCTTCCGGAAACGGAGCGCGCCAGCCATTACTTTCATTGCCATCTTGGCGATCAATTTGATGCGGTATTGCACCTTGATACGACCAATGCCATTGAACCCCTGGACCCCACATCCGAATGGCTCTCCGGCGAGCAGAGCACATTTCCCTTCGGTGTGTGACGGGATATCTTTACGTTGCAGGTAACGGCAACGGCAATCGAACATTGCGGAGCAGGAAGGGCTTTTTAGGCAGGGCGGGCATACGGCGCATATCAATGTCGGTATCCTGTGCGATCACGTCATAATCCATCGTGTTGGTCAGCAGCTGCACACAACGCTTCATCAAGGCAATGGTAAGCTGTTCGCCGGCACAACGATGATTTACATAATAACCACCGCCGCCCTGGGGAATAAACGAAAAAGCATTGTCCTGCCAATCGCGAAAACGCTCTGGCAGGAATTGATAAGGCGCCTGCCAAATACGCGAATCATGGTTGGTGCCGTACACATCAAGCATGACGCGAGTGCCCACAGGGAAGCGGCAGTTACGCCAATAAAAAGCCTCACGTACCACACCGCCAATAAACGGAAAGAAAGGATAGAAACGGCGCACTTCCTGTACAAAGTATTCAAGGTATTCGTCGCCACCAGATGCCAGCTTCTGGCGGCACTCCGGATATTGATGCATGGCAATTGCAGCGAATAATACAAACCGACCGACAGCGACAGTGGGGCGCAACATATTAAGTACTTCAACAGCGGCAACCTCGGGTGTTAACAGCATGCCTTTGGCATCGCGATGGGTCGCAATAACATGAAGCGGATCAGCGCGATTCGACGTTGCCTTTTTCTTTCGTGCTTCCTGAATTTTTTGCGCAATCCATTTTTCACTGCGTCGACGCAACAGAGCGCCGCGCCACTGCCGGGGACCGATTGCACCAGCACCGTCAATCATCGCTGAAATTTCACGCGTGCGCGCGTTCAGCTCGCCGTCCGTAACACCGACGCCACACCACTCACACACGGCCCAACAAAGGATGCGCTGAATCTCGTCAAACAAATCCACTTCACCCATGGCCTGCCACACATACAGGGTACGCCGCCAGCGCTCTTCCACTAGATCAACCAGGCGCTGGATATTTTCCGGCGTCATCAATGACATCATCATCCGTTTGCGCCAATGGTGTGCCTTATCGTCCAGGGTGGCTACGCTGCCCTCGTCTTGCAACAAGTGCAATACGGTGGGCGGCATGGCGCCCCGGCGAGTGAGCCGCCCTTTACAATAAAAAACCCAGGCGGCTTCCTCGCCCATGATGCAAAAGGTTTTTTTGAACAAGAGCCGTGTGGCAAAAATATCGGTTTGGTAATGCTCGCAGCGGCGGGTGATATAGAGGTTGCCGTCACGCAACAATCCCAGAGCACCGTCCATGGTTTTTTCGCGTGGAATCGCAGACATATCACATCCTGTCAAATGATTAATAATCAAACGGCCATCTTGCGGCATTCAGCAGCACATTTGTGGCACGCCTGTGCGCATTCCTTACAGTGCGCGGGTTCATGCTGTTTACAAATATCACCGCACTTCTGGCAAATGTCGGCGCACAGGCGGCAGATATCCTTTGCAGAATCACTGCCGCGCGCCATGGCCGCGGCGGCCAGCCGACAGATGGCAGCGCAGTCCATGTCTGCGCGAATACATTCTGCCATCCGCGCTACATCCGGTTCTGATAAACAGGCAGTGGAACAATGATCACAAGCCACAGCACAGTCGTAACATGCATCAATACAGGTGGAGTACTTTTGAAAACTCATAGGTTATTCTCCCAATCTATCGTGATTAACTAGCGTTTGGCGTTCATACCTGGCGTAGCCGAACGCGCTAGAAACGCCTGGGTAATCTCCGGCAAGTGACCACGCAGCCATTCCGCCATGGCTATTTCCTGCTGCAAAATTGATTCGCAAACGCGCTGGGTTTCGTTGTCGCCAATGGCCCGGGCGGCGGCAATGAGGATGGTGTAAGACGCAATCTCCATGTGCGCAAAGACATAGGTGCTCATTGCACCCTTTACCACTTCGTCACTCACCGCCATACCCGACACGGATTGGCCGAAGGCCATCACCTTGCCCATTAAATCCTTGAGCGTGGAAGGGCTGCTACCCAGACGCTCGATACATCCTTTTAATAACTCTTGCTGTTTGCGTGTATCTTTCAGGTGATCTTCCATATGCGCGCGCAACTGGGGGTAGTGTTCCAGCCGCTCCACCAGATCCTTCAGCATCACCTCTGCCTGTTGCTCCATTGCATGGGCGTCGCGCAGCCAGTCCAGAACGTGACCTACATGTGCCGTTGTCATCGCAGACTCCTTAATGGCGAATGATTAATATGTGTTTATTTATTGCGGACTGGTAGTAGTACCGGGTCTCGGGCGGGTATTAACATCATTGTCATTGTTAATACCGCGTTCGTTGTTGATTCCCCGGTTGTTGTTCATATTACCGTTTTCATCCAGGCCACGATTGCTGTCCGTACCTTCACGATTCATGCCGTCATCTTCCGCTTCAGATGCGCCGGTCGCCGCTGCCAAATCCTTCGCCATGCGCAGATGGGTCTCCAACTTGGGCAAGGTTTTTTCTACAAAGGCGCGCAGTTCCGGGTCGCGTATATCCATGGCTTCACGAAACAACTCAATGGTCTGTTCATGGGCAACGACCTGATTGTTAGCGTAGGCCTGGTCAAACGATTCGCCGTCACGTTGTTTAAGAATAAATGCCTTGGCTTTATTCATTAACTCCGCCTCGTCAGCGATTTTCCAATCTTTTTTTGAACGAGCGATGCCGGATAATTCCTGATTAGCCGCCGTGTGATCATCAATCATCTTCTGCGCAAATTCCTTCACTTGCGGTGAGGTTCCTTTGCGCAACGCCATCCTGCCTGTTTCAATTTCCGCCAAGCCTTTTGCTGAGGCTTCCTCAACAAAATCTTCAGCATCTACATCAGCATTAGCGGTAAAACTCAGCAGTGCCAATAACAGAACGGCAAAGCCGCCCCGAATCATTTTCAACGAGCTCATAATGTGTTCCTCATAAAAGTACGATGCATTCAGGTTGCAGTTTTTTCTGGTAACCATAACTAATGGCGTGTCTGGCTGAACTGTTGCGCTACTTCCATTGGACTATTGAACTCCTTTTGCGAGAATTGCTGCATTACATCCAACACCTCATCGGGTGCTTTGTTCTTTTTCGCACAATCGATAAGCCCCTCTTTATCACACGGAAAATCGATGCCGGCGATGTACTTTTCCACTTGGGCGGCATTAAGATGAGACTGTTTGTTGCCTGAACGACCGGGTTGCTGTGTTTGTCGCTGAACCATATAAACCTCCTGAACAATTTACAAAAACCAAAACAATGGGTTATAGGATTAAGCTAAAACCATGCCGATTCTCTAAAACAAAGTCGTGCGCCAAAAACGCGATCAAGCGAAACATAGCGGTGAAGGGAGGTGTCAGAAAGGTTGGATTCGGTGATAACCGGACGGCTAATGTCGCTGTGGCCATGTAAAGCTTACAAGTCGGTTTTGCAATGGCATTCGGATTTTTACCGCTAGCGCACCACTCACCAACGAGTAAATAACAACGAACAAACGGAGCCTGCTATGGACGATGATCTGGAAACCATGTCCCATGACGAACTTATTAATGAAGTGAAAAAATTACGCAGCGTTATTCGCGAACATCGCGACCACGGCGGGCAGGATTTATGCTGGCATCATCCGTCATTATGGGAGGCCTTGCCGGAAAAATCAGATCCTTTACCGCCCCTACCCGACTGGCCTGATTTTATTCGCGGCTGCGTCAATTACCGGCAGTCACTGGACAACCAGTTACGCAACAAACGTAAAACCGATATTCCTGGGGAAAAGCAACCGGCAGCATCGCGCAAAGCGCCCGACGGTTTAGCTTTTTCGCCCGAAGACCTGGTAAAACTTGCTGAACTCAAGACAGGAGCGAAGCGGTTGCGATAACCAGCGCAATCACCGCTACGGTAATAGCGCCATAAGCCAGGCGCTTGAAGAATACTATTTTTTTCTGCAAGTCGATTCCGGCAGCCTCAATACCCTCAATTGTCTGCTGGAGCTTTTCTGCCAACACATGAATTGACTCAGCGTTTTGCGTCGCAGCAGATTGCAGCTCCGCAATTTGCTGCGCCGTAATATCATCTGTTTTTTCTTCTGCCGGCTTGGCGGTAAACGCCGGTATAGCCGTTGCGACAATCTGTGTGACGTAAGGCAATGAAGCCTTGAGCAAAGGAAGCCAGACGGGCATAGGTTGTTCCTCCAAATCGTTTTAATCCAACCACTACTTTAATCGATATTTGCACGACATTGCACCTTTTAATTGCTTCACCTTTTGTTCTTTTTATCTGCCTGGTCAGAATTTGTTATCGAAGCCAATGTCACATCAGATACTGATGTTTTCAGTTAGACCTATAATTTCACCAACCGTTAATGGAGATGACCATGGCCAGCAAATCAGGTAATAAATCGCAAGTGCATGAATTGTTGTATCAAGCATTGGAAACTGAAATGGGCGGAATATTGATTTACCAAGCTGCCATTTCCTGCGCGACCAACAAAGATCTACGTAAAGAGTGGGAGGGTTATCTGGAAGAAACCCAGACCCATCACGAGGTACTATTGAATGTATTTAAGGAACTGGAACTGGACCCGGAAGCGCAAACACCAGGACGGGAAGTGGTATCACATCTGGGCGAGTCTCTCGTCGCTGCAATCAAGTTAGCCAAAGCCTCTGGCGATGCCCAGGCCGCGCAACTGGTAGCCGCCGAATGTGTGGTACTGGCCGAGACCAAAGACCATTCCAATTGGGAACTGATCGGGTTACTCGCGGATAAATTACCCGCAAAAGAAGCCAAGATTCTGAACCAGGCATACGAAGCGGTTAATGAGGATGAAGAGCACCACCTGTATCACACCAAAGGTTGGGCGAGAGAATTATGGATCGAAAGCCTTGGCTTCCCTGCGGTATTGCCACCGCCGGAAGAAGTGAAAGATGTGGAAACCGCCATCGGTGCAGCGCGCGCGCAACAGTCACGGGAAAAAATGCTCGGCAAACGTCATTAATCCCGTAATACAAAAGGGCGATAAGACATGATCTTATCGCCCTTTTTATTTGCTGCGTCATGCTATTAACCGCGTTAGGGTTTTATGCTTCGACAACAAGCTCCATCTGCTCCGACCGATTCAAAAACTCCCGCGTAATCAACGGCAAGTTCTCACGCAGCCAGTTCGCCATGGCGACTTCCTGGGCGAGGATGGTTTCGCACACGGCTTTAGTTTCGGAATCACCGCGCGCTTCCGAGGCAGCGATCAGGATTGTGTAAGAAGAAATTTCCATTTGCTTGAATACATAGCTGCTCATGGTGGCTTTCACCACCTCATCGCTGACGCTCATTCCCGCTACCGATTGACCAAACGCAATGACCTTGCCCGCCAGGTCTTTCATTATCGACGGACTACTGCCCAGGCGTTCGATACATCCTTTGAGCAGCTCTTGCTGTTGGTAGGTTTGTTCCAGGTGCTCTTTGAATTTGTTTTTCAAGCGCGGGTAATCTTCCATTCGATTAACGAGATTGGTGAAAACCCGGCCCGATTGCAATTCCATCGCAAATGCATCGCGCAACCAATCCAATACTTCATTAATTTGATCTGTTGTCATCGCGGACTCCTGCAGTCATATAGTCGTGTGTAAAAATTTCAAAAGGGCTCCGATGAATCCGGCGCTAGTATTCTCGCGGCCAATCGTTGAGTTGCCACTCTTATAGCGTGATACCTGAATGTGACGGTAATCTTAAAGTCACAACAGCTCTGTTAGTTGCCTAACAGAGCCTGACTTTTTTGTGAAATATAAGAAGCAGGTGCCAACCTGGAAGTGGCGCAGCTATTTACCACTTCGCCTAAAGCACTATTTTTGACCGCACAGAAACAAACTGATGTAGCCTGGCGTGGGATATTTGATTTGTTGCAATCTGATTTCGCTGCCCGTTATTTTTTGCGCGTCTTCCTGCAAGGCCTGTGCAACCTCGCGCTCATCTGCATTAAACCGGACCGTATCCACCGTAAGCCGATAACCTTGCGTGGCATTGGTTGCCGCCGACAGTTCCCGCACGCGCCACCGCCCGCCAACCTTGCCCTCATTCAGTGCCATAATGTCTTGCGCCAGTGCCCTGTTTTTGGGACCGGCGTCCGCACAATAAAAAATATCAACACTCATTGCACCGTAGCGGCTACCGGTAGCCCGGTAAGTAGATTGCGACACCTTGGCCGTTGCAACGGCCAGGGAAGAATCAATCGTGGCCAATTGCGTTAATGCCGTTCCGATTTCTGCATTGCCCAAGGGCGCTCCTTTTTCAGAGATGTCAGCCAGGGTTTTATTCAATGCATCCAGCTTCCCCTGGGCAAGATCAATGTCACCCTGGATTTGCGCCAGAGTTTGCTCCGCCACGGCCAATTCGGCGCGTGCATCCTGTAACGCGCGCGCCGAAAAATACAACGCGGCCAGAATACCGAGCACGCCGATAATGCCAAAAGGAATTGCCATGCGTGATGAACGCTCCAGCTTATGGATGCGTTGCAGGAGTTCATTATTGTTTTCCATCGTCATCTCCCTGCGATACTTTCTGCATGACAATGGATTCAACAATACCGAAGGCTTTATTCAGGAAATACACCACACGACTGGAGCAGGCTGCCGAGATACCGGTCGCACCCAGGACGATATTCATATCCGTTGAACTGATGGTGCCCGAGGAAAAAACACGGTAGGCAGCAAAGACAAACAGCACCAGCGATGCAATACCGAAGATCAGATACAGGATTCGCTCCATCTGAAACAATCGCATCAGTCGCTCCATCGCGCCGATCACATCGTCCAGGGAAGGGCTTTCCTTATCTTTATCGATAACTGGCTTATTCATACTCACGCTCCTTATTTGATCCGACAAGTGTTACCCGGAGGACAACGCACCTCTCCTTCCTGTTTATGGTAATCCTCCAATAATTTATTTCCAGATAAACCGGACGGATGGCCAGCAGCCTGACCAGGCCACAGCCGCAATCATTCATACTGCTTAATCTTGGTGCCTCTCCTTTCTGGCGGTTTGGTCACCCCGAATAGCGATTGCTGGCTATAATAAAAGCTCCTTCCGCCATTGCAGCAGGGCATCGCTATGCCACACCGGGCTCACTTATTTTCGTTACGTATTGCCCATGCCTTTCGGGAAGCCTGCTTGCAGGACGCTTACACACGGGTTCACTTTCGTAAGGATGTCTTCGCCGGGCTGACCGTCGGCATCATTGCCATTCCCCTGGCCATGGCATTGGCGATTGCCAGCGGTGTTGCGCCGCAGTATGGGTTATACACCGCAGCCATCGCCGGCTTTGTGATTGCACTCACCGGCGGTTCACGTTTCAGCATTTCCGGCCCGACCGCTGCGTTCGTCGTGATTCTTTATCCCATCACCCAACAGTATGGTTTGGGCGGTTTGCTGGTAGCGAGTGTAATGGCCGGGATGATATTGATCGCCATGGCGCTGCTGCGCCTGGGGCGTTTGATTGAATATATTCCCGAGCCCGTCACCCTGGGTTTTACCGGCGGTATTGCGGTGGTTATTGCCGTGCTGCAAATCAATGATTTTTTAGGGCTGTCCATCGCCACCATGCCGGAACACTTTACGGCCAAGCTCAGCCTGTTAGCCGCAAACCTGCACCATATTCATTGGCCCAGCGTATGGGTGGCGAGTGCAACCTTGGGCATTATGCTGGTGTGGCCTTTGTTGAAACTGGCTATCCCTGCGCATCTGCCCGCCGTTTTTTTTGCCGGTTTATTCGCGTGGCTGCTCAACTATTTGGGCATGCCGGTAGATACCATTGACTCACGCTTTTCCTACACCGCAGCCGACGGCACAGTGATGCAAGGCATCCCCGCCATCCTGCCGCAACTCACCTTGCCCTGGGCCCAACCCGATGCAAACGGTCAACCGCTGGGCATCACCTGGCAGATGCTGGGCGATCTTTTGCCGGCGGCATTTGCCATCGCCATGCTCGGTGCCATTGAATCCCTGTTGTGCGCTGTCGTGCTCGATGGCATGTCCGGTAAACGCCACAGCGCCAACAGCGAATTACTCGGTCAGGGCATCGGCAACATTGTCACACCTTTTTTTGGTGGCATTACCGCAACCGCCGCCATCGCGCGTTCCGCCGCGAATGTAAAAGCCGGCGCGCAATCGCCGGTAGCCGCCATGATCCACGCCCTTGTTGTGCTACTCGGCCTGGTGATGTTAGCGCCGCTGTTAGGTCATTTACCTATGTCCGGCATGGCCGCTTTGTTGATGGTGGTCGCCTGGAACATGAGCGAAGCACCGAAAAGTGTGCACATGATTCGTAGCGCACAAACCAGTGACCGCTGGATATTTTTTACCTGTTTTTTACTCACCATCTTATTCGACATGGTGATTGCCATCACCGCCGGCATTTTGTTGGCGGCGGTGTTATTTATGAAAGATATCGCGGCATTAACGCGCGTGGTGGAGATCACCGGCAACAGGCAGTATGTGCCCGATACACTACCGGCCAACTGGCGGGTGTTTAAAATTACCGGCCCCTTATTTTTTGCCGCTGCCGATAAAATCTTTGGCGAACTCACCCGCTATTGTGAAGCGGGCAAAGGCGTAATCGTGTACCTGGATAACGTCAACCTGCTGGATGCCGGCGGCGTGGCTGCCCTGACAAAATTGATCAATCATTGCCGTAAAGAGCAGGCGCAACTCATCCTGACAGACGTTCAATTCCAGCCGCTCAAAGCCTTGGCCAAAGCCCATATTGAACCGATTGAAGGCGTGTTTCGGTTATACCCGCAGTTGCAGGACGCCTGCGCCCAGAGTGCACTAACCCACAAACAAGACCAGGCGGACGTGCTTCAATAACCGTAGTTAAACACTACGGAGAAAAGCCTGTGCGGAAAACCCTCTACCGCCGCTGGTCTGCCTGCCTGATGCTGTTGTTTATCATCCACCACAGCTACGCGGATGCTTTGCGTATTCAGCACCTGGAACGCTGTGGTGATATCTTCAACGAGCAAACACACACCTTTTGCCTCACCCTTGCCGAGGGTGCGCCGGCCGGTAAGCTCAAGGTAAAACTCAACGGAAAATCCTTGCCCGCTGCACAGGTCCAGCGTGCAGACAATCAATTGCGCATCACCCTGTCCGGCCGCCGGGTTAACAGTGGACCCGTGTGGATTGAACACGCCAGGCACGCCAGCAACGCCGTCTGGCTGAGTATGGGTGGCAGCCACGTGGCGGCCGCTACCGAGGCGGATGTAGCAAAAAATATGGATGGATTAACAACTTACGTCAACCTTGTCAGTGTGATCATTGAAGAGCGTTACGAGGGTTTAACGGAAGCCCGCCGGCTTGCGCAAAAATATAACGCCAGCATTGTCGGGATGATTCCGCCGCTCAACACCTATCAATTGCGCTTGCCCGCCAACAACCTGATCGAACGCGATGCACTCGTACTGCGCCTGGGCAGCGAGGTAAGCGTCGATGCGGTTGTCATCGAGGAAACCGATCCGGAAAAACACGCAGAACAACATTTTCCTGCGGAGGGCGAAACAGAATTAACGACCGACAAACCTGACGAAACGGAACTCATCGCTAACCGTTTTTTTGACGCCGTGGATTTTTATAAGCGGCATATGAATAGCGCAGAAAAGCCCAATAAAACACACCCGATACGCATCGGTATCATAGAAAGAAATGTCGACTTTGACTCACCGGATTTTTCGGAATACCTCGGCGATTGCCGTCACACCAAAAAGCGCACCTGCTTATATGGGCGCGACGCCGATACGCCGGACTCCCACGGTTCAACCGTGGCCGGCATTCTCGCCGCCACCTGGGACAACGGCGGTAACAGCGGATTTCTGCGCGGGTTTGATAATGTGGGGCCGGCGTTTGATGTTATTGTCGAACGCAATTCTGACGCAGGCATTACCGCCAATATCGCCGCCTCGGTAAACCTGGTGGAAGACGGCGTGCGCGTGCTGAACTGGAGTTGGGGCATTCACCGGGTGGGCACCAAAAATATCGACGGCGAGGCTATTGATTCGCTGATCCGCTCCGGGCTGGCCATGAGTGGTTACGAAGAATTGCTGGAGGAATTTTTTTTGTGGCTGCGGATGAAACATCCCGAGGTTGTGGTTGTTAATTCCGCGGGCAATGGTGCGTCTTTTTCCGGGCGTGACGAATATCGACTGCCCTCGTCGTTTATTACTGAACAATTGATTGTCGTCGGCGGGCATGAACGCAGCGATAACAAAAACGCGCAGGTTGATGATCCGGATTTTGTTATCAAACGCGACGCATCCAATATTGATATGCGCGTGGACATTACCGCTGCCGCCTGTGTTCACAGCTCAACCTTGACAGTAGATAAACCCGGCGAGATTCATTGCGGAACCTCTTACGCAACGCCGCTCGTCGCTGGCACCCTCGCCGCGATGCTCTCCATCAACCCGTCGTTAACACCGGAACAATTACGCATGTTGCTGCGCCGCAGCGCCATGACCATCGGCCAGGATCCGGACTTTGAACCGCCGGACGCCGACGACCTGACCTCACCGATCTTGCCGTCGGAACGTAACAATCAATTACATCATCCGGATGTTGGCCGCTCGGCGCGGCTGGACATGCACAAGGCATTGGACTTGAGCATACAAAGCCTGACGCGGGTGAGGTAATGCTAAGCGATCAACCAAACAATAAAGCCTGCGATCAACACGCCCACCGTAAAGCGTGTATAACTGGCCGGCTTCATCAGTTGCCTAGGAACCGGTGTTAGGGTTTTTCCGTGAATCATCGCGGCGGTTAAATTCTGGCGCCGCCAGATAAGATAATAAACCACCGCCACAATATGCAGCACGATAAAACCCAGCAGCACATTAAAGGTGACTTCATGCCACTCGGCGATTTCACGGCTGGTTTTAAAACGCAGATAATCCGCAAACGGCCCGCCGTCGAAACCATCGACGTCGATAGAAAATAATCCCAAACCAATTTGCAGCAACATCAGTGCGAGAAGTACCAGCACACTGTAACCACCCAAGGCGTTGTGCCCGGCTGATGCGCCCGCCTGGCGCTGTGGCAGGGTTTTTACATACTGCGCGACGGCAGAAGGCTTTTTTATAAACTGGGAAAATCGTGCAGTGCTGCTGCCAAAAAATCCCCAGTAAATGCGGAACAGCACAACGCCCAACAACCCATAGGCGCAATAACTGTGGTACACAATTTCATGATTTTCTGCCGTCCACCAACAAGCGACGATCAACACCACCATCAGCCAGTGGCACACGCGCACTTGCCAATCCCACAGGGGTTGTTTTACTGGCGATGTCGTTGTAGCAGAAACGTCTATCGTCATCGCAATCAATCCACGCGATAACTATCGTGGCACGACGAGCAACTGTCTCGAACCACCAACAGCTGTTTTTTAAGCGCTGATAAATCCGCACCCGTCGTAAGCGGTACCATGGCTTTGGTTGCACTGATAACCTCGTCCGTAATGCGATCA
>DATJLH010000049.1:0-5878 GCA_035490615.1 Cellvibrio sp. | reverse complement strand
ATGCAGAATCTGGTCATCCACGGTGATCTGTTCCGCCACTTTTTGCAGGCTCAGGACATGGGACGTTTTGAGCAGGGTGCGGATATCCTCCAGGCCAAAGCCGCCCTGGGCCTGGCCGCTGACGTGCCGCAGCATCACTTGCTCATCGCTTTCATTGGGGTAGTCGATCATCACCTTCAACATAAAGCGGTCAAGCTCTGCCTCCGGCAGCGGATAGGTGCCCTCTTGCTCCACCGGGTTCTGGGTGGCGAGTACCATAAACGGCTCGCCGGTTTTGAAGGATTCGCCCTCGATGGTGATCTGGCCTTCCTGCATGACTTCCAGCAGGGCCGCCTGGGTTTTTGCCGGGGCGCGGTTGATCTCATCCGCTAATAACAAGTTGGTAAACACCGGACCGCGACGAATCTCGAATTCCTGTTTGGCCATGTTGAACATGGCGTGACCGGTGACATCGCTGGGCATCAGGTCCGGGGTGAACTGCACACGGGAAAACTGGCCGCCGAAACACTTCGCCAGGCTGCGCACCAGCAGGGTTTTACCGAGGCCGGGTACGCCTTCAATCAACACATGGCCCCGTGCAATCAGGGCGACCAACACCTGTTCAATGATAAGGTCCTGGCCGATCAGGGCTTTCCGGATTTCCTGCAGCAGGTTATTGGCCAGGGTACTGGCCTGCTCCAGGCGGGACTCGCGGGAAATATCATCACTCATATGCTGTTCCTTATGGTTTGCAGGCAGGCGACTGCCAGGGTGAAATCGTGGGGATGTTGCAAGTTGTCGCTGAACAGTGCCCGATGCAATTCACTTGCACTCAGAGCGGTAAGCTGTTGCAGGTGGCTGATCTGTTCCTGCTCGGAAAATCGACTGAATTGGGGGTAATGCTGGTGTAACTGCTGGCGGACCTCTTCACGCAGGCGCTCCACCAGATACGGATGCTGCTGGCGGCGCCATAACAACATGGCACTGGCATGGATATGTTCCGCCAGGCTGCGGCGACCGTCGGTTTTGCGGGTCAGGATCGGTCCGAAGCGTACAGCTTTGGCCCACAGCCAAAAGCCCAGCGCGAGCAGCGCAGCCAGCATGCCGTAGGGGACCGCCTGCCAGAGTAAGCTCCACAGTGAAGGGGCTTCCTGATTGATCAAAAACCACACCTTGCCATCGTGGTCGATCAGCTTCCACAGGGCGTAAGCATGGTCGTGGCAGTCGACGCGCTGGTTGGTCCAGATGTCATTGTCGCTGTTGACGATGACCAACCCCTGACCCCATTCGAACTGCGCCAGATGCAGCCCCCGATCATCCCCCGACCAGCCCTGGGGTTCTTCGTCGTAGTAGTCGAACACCTCACCGTCGCTATAGTCGATCAGCAGGGGCTCATCCTCACCGAAAAAGTCCACCGCCTGGGGTTCCAGGTAAAGCGCACAGCGGAAATGGTTGTCGGGCAGTTTCTCCTCTTCCTCGGATTCCTCATCGTTTTCCTTGGGGGAGGCCTCATCGCTGTCATCTTCAAGGGATTGGTCAACAGATTCGGTTGAGGTTTCTTTTACCGAATCATCTTTTACCGAATCATCTGTATCCTCAGCTGCTTCATCAACAGCCACTTCATCGCTAATGTCTTCATCAGAAGCATCTTCGTAATCGCCCACCAGGATGCCGAAATGATCCAGCAGTGGATCGCTACCCTCAGCACCTACAAACGGGTTATGGGTGCTGGTAATCACGGTGCCGCCCTGTTCAACCCAGCCGAGCAGGTTGTCGAGGCGTTGGCCGCGCAGCATCTTGTGCGCATTGAGCAGCACCAGGGTATCGCGTGGTCCCAGCGGCTCACCTTGCCAGGCCAGATTATCGAGCAGGCCAAAGCTGCGCAGGCTCTGGCTTTCAATACCCTGTTGTGCGAGGAATTGTTTGATGGCGAGAAAGTCGTCTTTCAGGGCTTCGCGTGAATAACCCAGGTCGATTTCTTCTTCCTTCCAGGTGATATAGCGGCTGGCCCAGAAGAGCAGGCCGATGATCACCGCAATGATCGCCAGTATGAGTAGCTTGTTCGTGGAGATCCGGCTAGCCATGGGCCGCTTCTCCCGTCACATCGGCCGGGCGCCATAGCGGGTTCCACTGGCGACAGAGCTGCTCGGCGGTAGCATCGTCAAGCGGTATATGGCCGTAGGCCAAGCGCTGCCAGATATGGGTTAACTGGCCAAAGTAGGCGATCGCGGCTTCGGCGGCCGGGGTATGTTGAGCATAGTCACGCGCCAGTTGCAGGCACTCGCGCTCGGTGTGACCATCCTCGATATCCAATCCGGCGTCGAGCAGGCGAATCAGGCAGGCGCGGTAGAGCAGGGCCAGTGCCGCCCGTTGTTCACCCTGATTCCAGAGCTCCCGGGCTTTGGCACCGACATCGGCGGGTAAGGATTCACGGCTCAGGTCCAGTCCAAAGAGTGTGACCGGACGCGCCCGGCGGGCCGTTTCCGGAACCTGTTGCGGCAAGTAGGCGGCGAGCCAGTGGCGGTAGCGAAATACCACCCAGACAATCAGGCCGATTACCCCCGCCCACAACAGCAGCTCCAGCCAACTGGCCAGGCGCAGGGCCTCAACAAAACCGCTCAGGATATCCAGCAACCAGTCCCATTCGCCTTCCCGGTCTTTCTTCTCTTCGTCGTCCTGATTCAGAAAACTGGGGTAGCGTAAGACTTCTTTCTGGTGAAAATCCTCGCCGGCCATGATGGCTTCAATCGCGGCTTTTGCCGTTTGGCGATCCAACGAGGTGGGCGCAGTTTCCAACGCAGCCGGCGCACCAGCCATGGCCTCGTCCGCCTGGGGTTCAGCCCAAGGCATCAGCCCGATCAAGACAGCGAGTATTAGGCTGACGACCGAGTGGCTGTGCGATTGCACGCGGCGTTTGTTGACGATGCGCTGGAAGGCAATATCAATATCCCAGGCTTCCAGTTTGATGCGGCGATTGAGATAAAGGGAAAAGCCACAGGCGACATAAAAGGGTGCCACCAGGGTAATCGCGAGATAGCCGCAGGCGTTGGTGAGGTAGACAAACCAGACGGCTTCTTCGCTGGTGAACAGGGACATCAGATCGATATCAACTTCGCTGGGTACAAAGGCATAAAGCAGTATCAGCATGCCCAGGCTCAGGAAACTCTCGACATGAACGCCGATGATGGTCAACCAGGCGGCGGGGTTGGAGTCTTCGCGGTGGAGGATACCCAGGCGTTGCTTGCGCCGCTCCCCCTTCAGGCCCTCCAACTGGATGACGGGTAGATCCAGTGAACGGGTAAAACTCAGGCGCCGCCAGGTGAGGCTCAAAAAAGCTTGTCGGGCCGCTTGGGCAGGAAAGGCTTTAAGGGTGCTGCGCGTATCGGGCAAGTCACCGAACACGGCCTGGCTGAGGATATGCAGTAAAGGCCGCTCGAACAGGGGTTTGAGCCACCAGATGATCACCGTGCTTAACCATAACCAATTCTGGGGCAACAGGTTCAGCAACAAAAACAGCGGCAAGGTCAGTACCAGCCAGACCTGGGTCATGGGCCACCACCAGCGGCGGGCCATCAACAGACCCAGGTCCACCGCTTCCCAGGCGCGACGCGGGCGAATCTCGATGGTGACCTGGTCCAGATTCATGGCATGTCCGCCTTACCCTGGCGACCGCTCAGGCATAAGTAAGCGATTACTATCGCCCAAAGTGCTGCACCGACGAGGTATTTCTGCCAGGGCACCAGGATGTTATTCGATGACCAGAACGCCTCAATAAACGCCGCAATCACCAGCATGATGATCACCCCGTACACCAGGCGAATCGCAATCCGGCCTGCCTGTTTTAACGCTTCCAGACGGGTGCGGTTGCCGGGGTTGAGCAGGTGGTAACCCAGTTTTAATCCCGCCGCACCGGAGATCACGATGGCGGTGAGTTCGAAACTGCCGTGGCCTACCACAAAGGTAAAGAATGTCTCGGTGTATTCAGCGTTAGCCAGATGACCTGCCACCGCGCCAAACAACAGCCCGTTAAACACCAGAAAGAAGATAGAGCCTACGCCGTACAACAAGCCTGAGGCGAAGGTGCGGAAGGATACCCCGATGTTGTTACTGATATAAAAACCAAACATCTGCCAGTTGGTGTCCGACTCACGGGCACTGCCGAGGGTGCGGTTAGCGGGGTTGTACATCTCTTCAAAATTGTCCACCTGCTCCGGCGCCATAATGGTGTAGACCAGGTCCGGCTGCCAGAGCACGGCCAGGAACAATAACAGGCCGGGCAGGTAGAGCAGCGCCGTGGCGGTCCAGAAATACCCCTGCTCCTGCCGCACCAGGCGGGGAAAATCGGTCACGATAAAACGCAGGAACTGCTGCGCCAAGGGTTGCTTCCGCCGATAAAGTTGCTGGTGTCCTCGCACCACCAGGTCGCCCAGTTTATCCACCAGATAACTGCTGTAGCGACGCTCTTTGGCCAGCGCGTGGAAATGGCACACCTTGCGATACAGCGGCGCAAACTCGGCCAATTGCTCCGCGGTAAGCACCCCTTTGCGCGCTTCCAGTTGTTCAATCAAGGTTTCCAGCGCTTGCCAGACGGGTTGGTAGAGCGCTTCAAATTGCCCCTGCTTCATTGACGCCCCACCATACTGTTGGCCATTTGTTTGATGGCGATGACCGGCTCGTCAGTCTTTAAAACCGGCAATAGGATAGCCGCCAGTTCGCTTTGCCGCTCCGGGGATAAACGCTTGCTGCGCTCGGCAAAAGCCAGCAGTGCCCGTTGTTCATCGGTCGTGAAATCAGCCGGGACCGGCTGGTGGCCTTTGACATCGAAGTTGGGATCGGGGATGGGATCGGCATCGTATACCACCAGGGTGCCGGCGACCAGATCGCCAAGGCGTTTGAACTGGGCATTGAACAGGCTGGTGATGATACCGGTGAGATACATCAAGGGCAGGAAATCCACCACCCGCAACAGGTTGCGCAGTAGCGAAGGCCCGAAGGTTACGGGCGTACCTTCGTCATTAACGACACGAATACTGAGATTCTTTTTCCCCGGGGTACGCCCCTGGTGCCAGACCTCAAAGTACACCGGATAAAACCATTCGAGTAAAAACGCCAGGATCAGCGCAATCCCCATGCCCATGCCGCCCAGAAAGGCCAGCAGCGTAAACACCACCATGTTGGCCACCATCTTGATCAGCATGTCGATCATAAAGGCCATGATGCGCACGCCCATACCGGCGGGGGCGAGCGGGAGGGTTGCTCCTTCGGGGGTTTCAAGCGAAAGGCGGGTGTCGAGTATCAAACCTGGGCTTCCATTGTCTCGATAGTTTTACCTGAATGGCGGTGTATCGCTGTCGCGAAAACTGGCGCATGGGAGAATACCCCATTGTCCCAGGTCTGGGTAGCCAATGCCTCACACTCCCGCAGCTACCGGGCGGCTCTGGTATAATCGCCGCACTTTTATGCTTTTCGGTTTGATTGCTATGACTGACCAACAACCCCCCAAGATTGAATTCCCTTGCCCGGACTATCCCATCAAAGTACTGGGCGATGCCGGCGATGAATTGCACAGTCTGGTGATTGACGTGATGGAGCGTCATGCGCCCGGTTTCGATCAGACCCGTATCACCATCAATGAAAGCAGCAAGGGTCGCTTCCAGTCGATTACCGTATGGATTACCGCCACCGGTGAAGCCCAACTTCAAGCGATCCACACCGACCTCCGCGCTCACCGTATCACCAAGATGGTGATGTAAGTTGTCGTCAGCGCTCGATACTTTGGTTGTCCGTAACCTGGTTGTCCGTCATTTGGGCCAACAGGACTATCGTCCGGTGTGGCAGTCGATGACCGACTTCACCAACCGGCGCACGCCGGACACACCGGACGAGTTGTGGCTGGGGG
>DATJLH010000048.1:0-20101 GCA_035490615.1 Cellvibrio sp. | reverse complement strand
TCGCAAAACATGTGATTACCAAACCCACTGCGTGCAGGATCGAGCGGGGCCACCACGAGATGATCGGCAATCGGGCGTCCGGATGGGAACGGATTATTACATGGCCCCCAACCCACCAGATTAACGGTGCGGATATAACCGAACGGAGCCAGATAGAGACCATCAACGCTAATTCCCAGTGCAGCCGACAACACGATAACCGCATAGGTCTGGTCGTAGCAGTTAACAAAACCCAGCGAGTGATCAATGTATTTTTTTAAATGAAATGTGCCACTCGCCCCGCCATAGGAAGGTGCACCCTGGGTGACTTCATACTTGTGATTCGGCAATCCAAAACAACACTGCGTCACCTTCTCCACCGCTGAAGGCATCGTCTGTACGCCACTGACGCTGCTGTTATCAAACAAAAAGCGCAACGCCTCGATCCACACGCCATCGCTGGCAAAACAAGGTTGGCGGGCGGGGTCGGCGAAGACAAAAAAGATTTCGACATGGGTGCGACCAGCCATGATGCTACGGTCGGTGGCGTCAATACCCCAAGAGATTTCGCCCTTGGTCCAGAGCAAACCGTCCGGCGGTTCCTTGAGGGTTACCTCCACCACATGCTCACCAGACGACAGGGGAACGCTGCCTTCGAATTCAAAGCGCTGCAATACGCCGGTTAATTTACCGTTGCCGCTGTATCCCTTGCTGGTGATTTTCAGTTTGAGCTTGGCTTTCTGGGTGCCGGGATTGTTAAAGCGGAATACCACCGCCTTGGATGATTGATTCGATGGACTGCGCGTAGCCGGCCAGTGCGGCGGATTGATCACGGCTTGCGCGAGACAGGCTTTAAACGAATCCACAAATTCCAGTTCCAGCACCTCCGCAATGATGGATTTTTCCGGGTCTTCCGGAATAGTTGATACGTTGACACTTTCACCAATTTGCGTCATTGCATTTCCTTGTCTTTACGTTCTTAGGCAGGCACTTTTTCAAGGATTATCGCACCGCGCCGCGCGCCGTCGGAGGAACTGTATAACAGATGCGCGCGAGCGACAGATGTTTTCCACAAATCCTGTGCCGCCAGGGCGATCAACACCGGCGCAGTTGCTGAGCCGATATCGCCGTAGCAATCGGCGGGATGCTGCAAAGTGACCGGGTCGGCAAACGCGTGACGGCTGCGGATATAGGCCACGCCGTATTCCTTAGCCCACATATGTTCGCCATTCATGCTGCTGTAGATGCTGTGGATCGGCGGCAGCGTGGTGCCCGCCAGTGCTTTTTTAAACGCCTGGTCCAGTCCGTCACCGCGATAGGGTTCATCGCTGCCCAAATGCCCCGGCTCGTCGGCCATGCCCGGTGGATGGAGCAGGATGCGGTGGCCATTCACTACTGCGGCCAGGGCCGGATTGCGCGTCAGCAGTAAAAAGCCGGCGGCTTCGCCGGGCGCAAAGCCATCGCCGCTGTCCGGCGCCAGCAGACGGTCCGCCTGATCCAGTTCCGTCAAACGCTTGTCTTCCAATTGGGAATCGCTGCCCCCCACCAGCACATAGTCGCCGGGCAAGTCATATAAGTAATCAAAGACGAATGCCAGCGCTTCCAGACCGGCTGCGCGCCCGGCGTAAACGCAACGGCTCATGACCGTGGAAATCCAGCCGGGAAAGGTGTCGGCGAGATGTTTGACCAAGCCGGCCCCCAAAGCCGATACCTCCGGCGAGCTGGCCTCCGGCAGGGCCAGCACCAAGGGTATGGCCTTTTCCGGCGACTCACCCGCAATGACCTGCTGGATCGCCAGTCTCGCCATGGCCGTCACCCGCGCTGCGTGTGTCCCGCTCCAGTTGGCGACATCCAATCCTTGCGCCGCAAAGACTGCGGGCGGCACTTCGGTAACTTTAATAGGCCGGAAATGGCGGTTGTAGAAATCTGCCAGGGTATAGGCGCTGATACCGGCATTAACAGCAGCAGCGGTCATCGCGGTGTCAGCACCAAGCGGCGTGATCATTCCGCTGGCAGCAAGGAAAAGCGGTTGGCTAGTCATCGGTGAATCAGGTCCTTGATGGTCTCACTACAATCAGCGCGGCATGGATTGAACTCAGGGCACGGATCAGAAGGTTTGAGAATAACGCGAACCGAGCCATTAAAGTTCAAATCGCGCTGAATAAGCAACCAGGCATTTCGAATCTGCCTGTCACCACTTGCATCGCCAGTACGACGCCCGCAGGATAGGGAGGCTTTTTTCAGGAGTTCGCTGTTATGTCTTTCTCTCGCACTACCCCTGCATTATTTATCCTCAAGGTCGGCACGACCTTTCCAGCCACGGCGGCGGCCCTGGGCGATTTTGATGACTGGACCCGCGCAGCTCTCGGCGATCTGACCACGCCGGTTGTTACCTGGAATGTTCAGGACAATGCACCCTTACCAGAGGTCCAGGCGTGTGCCGGGGTGATTATCACCGGTTCCCATGCCATGGTGACCGATCGTTTAGCCTGGAGTGTGGCGATTGAGGATTGGCTGCCCGCGCTGGTAGAAGCCGGGGTACCGATCCTCGGGGTGTGCTATGGCCACCAACTGCTGGCCCAGGCCATGGGGGGAGAAGTGGGTTACCACCCCCAGGGGAAAGAGGTGGGCACAAGGGAGATAGAGCTCTTGCCCGCCTGTGCGGCAGACCCCCTGTTCCGCAGCCTTCCGCCGTCGTTCCTGGCCCACACCACCCACGCCCAGACCGTGCTGCGCTTGCCACCCGGCGCCGTGCGACTGGCGGCTAATCTGCACGAACCCAACCACGCTTTCCGGCTCGGTGCCCGCGCCTGGGGCGTGCAATTTCACCCGGAGTACACGCCGCCGATCATGCGCGCCTATATCGAGCAACAGGCGGAGGTGCTGACGCGGATGGGCCAGGATGTTGCCCGACTGCTGGAAGACGTTTCCGCCACACCTTGTGCGGCGGAAGTCATGACCCGCTTCGCCGCACTGGTGGAGCACGGCGAAGCGGCGTGAGTTACTGCTCGTGCAAGCCCAGCTGTTGCACCAGGCTCGCCAACCCCTGCAAGGGCACCGGCAACCAGTCCGGCCGGTCGTGGCATTCCGCGATGATCTGGTGAGCCGCTGTATCGAGGCGGTGGAATAACAGCGCCTCGCCTTCGCCATCCCGCTCGACCCATTCATGGGGCAGGTCGGCCGCCGCGATGCGATAGGCATCGAGGAAACCGCGCCGCGCGTGCTGTAGATAGGCACTGACCATGGAGCGGCGCGCGGTCTCAGCTTCCGGGGAATCGTCCACACCAGCGGGGTTGCGCAGGATCATCGCGGCGGCATAGTCAAAGGAACACAGCATGCCGGCCACATCTTTCAGGGGACTCTGGCGCCGGCGGCGCTCCGGGAGACTGAGGCAGGTGTTGCCTTCAAAGTCGATAAAGTAGGCATCATCCTGCACCACCAACACTTGCCCCAGGTGCAAGTCGCCGTGAATCCGCTGCATGACCCCGCCCAGAGAACCCTGGGCCAGCTGATCCAGCCGCGCCAGAATCTGTTCGCGGCGCGCCAGCAGGTTTTCGGCCAACAGCGCCTCGGTACTGGGCAGCTCATGACGGATGTCGTCCAGCTTTTGCAACGCTTCTTCCATCTGCACACGGGCTTCGTCCTGCCATACCGCGACATCGGCCGCGCTAGTGATCACCAGGTCAAAATCCGGATTATCCGATGGCTGTGCCAGCGCCTGGTGTAACTCCCCCAGACGGCGACCGAGGATACGCGCGAAGGCATCCAGTTCGGCCAGCGCCGTTTGTTCGTTTTCAATGCTGGAGTCGCCACCCGCCAGTTGGTCGCGCACCGCCCGTTCAAGGGTGTTCTGCGTCCATTGCCAGGCGTCGCCCTGGTTGCTCAGGTAACCGTGCAGCACCATCAAGGTACAGGTTTCGCCGCGCGGATCAACGCGCCGCACTTCCCCCAGGAACGGTGCCATGTGGGTGAAGCCGCGCTCGGTCAGGAAGCGGCCCATCTCCACCTCCGGATGCGTACCCGGCAGGACGCGGCGGAAAAGTTTCAACAGCATGGTTTCGTCAATGGCGATAGAGCTGTTGGCGTGCTCGGCGGTGATAAAACTGATGTCCTCCTCCGTGCGCTCCGCGGCTTCGGTCACCCGCTCCAGTTGTGTGGCGGGAATAAACTGCACTTCGCTGCCCTCCAGCGACAGCACCTGGCTATGGCGCAGGCCTTGCACGACCTCCCGCGCAAAGCCGGTGAGCGTGGAGGCGTCGGTCAACAATCCCACCTGCCGGCCCTGACGCAGCCGGGCCATGGCCAGTTGTTGGGGAATCACACTGCCCTCGCTCTTTTCAGCCACATAGCCGAGGGGCAATTGATAATGCTCGCTGCCGCTGTCGTAGCGTATCTCCACCCCGGCCAAGGCGTATTTTTTGTCCGGTTCGCCAAAGGGCATGAGGTAACTCAGATGCAACTTGCCGTCCTCCGGTTGGCGGCCACGGTGGGAAAACCAGTGACGTCGGGAGATGTAATCCGGCAGGGATTCGTGCTCCAGCACGGTCAGGTTGGGTTCCTGCAACAGCTCTGACAGGTCTTTCTTGATGATCAGTGGCGGCAGGTCGGGCATGGGCTCTACCGGCGGCACATACCAGTTGGGCATCTGCGCTTCGTCTGCCAGCAGGAACCAGTAAAAGCCATACGGCGGTAAGGTCAGCAGGTAACTGAGCTGGCCGATGGGCGGGAACGAAGAGCCGCCAATCATCTCGACGGGCACCTTGCCCGCGTAGGCGGCCAGGTCCAGTTCCACCGCCTGGGCCGAACGCGACAGATTCGCCACACACAGGATCAATTCATGGTCGCCCTCCGGCCCGGTGTACTCGCGCAGGTAGGCGAAGATGCGTCGGTTGGTGGGCGCCAGCATCTTCAGCGTGCCGCGACCAAAGGCCTTTTGTTGCTTGCGCACCGCCAGCATGCGCCGGGTCCAGTTAAGCAGCGAGTGGGGGTCCACCACCTGGCTTTCCACATTGACGGTCTGGAAGCCGTAGAGCGGGTCCATGATCGGCGGCAGGGCAAGGCTGGCCGGGTCGGCGCGGGAGAACCCGCCATTGCGGTCAATGGACCACTGCATCGGCGTGCGCACCCCATGACGATCACCGAGGAACAGGTTGTCGCCCATCCCGATTTCATCGCCGTAATACAAGGTTGGCGTGCCCGGCATGGACAACAGCAAACTGTGCAGCAACTCAATGCGCCGGCGGTCCCGCTCTACCAGCGGCGCCAGGCGGCGGCGGATGCCCAGGTTCAACCGGGCGCGCCGATTGGAGGCATAGTATTCCCACAGGTAATCCCGCTCGTCGTCGGTCACCATCTCCAGGGTCAATTCATCGTGGTTGCGCAGGAAGATAGCCCACTGGCAGTTGTCGGGAATCTCCGGCATCTGCCGCAGGATATCGGTCATGGGAAAACGGTCTTCCTGGGCAATGGCCATGTACATGCGCGGCATCAGCGGGAAGTGGAAGGCCATATGGCATTCGTCGCCATTGCCGAAGTATTGCTGGATATCCTCGGGCCACAGGTTGGCTTCGGCCAGCAGCATCCGATCCGGGTAGTTCTGGTTCAGCTCGGCGCGGATCTGCTTGAGCACATCGTGGGTCTCCGGCAGGTTTTCGTTGAGCGTGCCTTCACGCTCCACCAGGTAAGGAATCGCATCCAGCCGCAGGCCATCCACACCCAGATCAAACCAGAAACTCATGATGCTCAGGACTTCCTTCAACACCGCCGGGTTATCGAAATTAAGGTCGGGCTGGTGTGAATAGAAGCGGTGCCAGAAGTACTGGCCCGCTACCGGGTCCCAGGTCCAGTTGGAGTTTTCCGTATCGGAGAAGATGATGCGGGTGCCCTGGTATTTCTGGTTGGTGTCGGACCAGACGTAGAAGTCACGCCATTTGGAGCCTTTCTTGGCGCGGCGGGCGCGCTGGAACCAGGGGTGCTGGTCGGAGGTGTGGTTGATAACCAGCTCGGTGATCACCCGCAAGCCGCGTTTATGGGCTTCCTTGAGGAAACGGCGCGCGTCGGCCATGGTGCCGTAATCCGGGTGCACGCTGCGGTACTCGGCAATGTCATAACCGTCGTCGCGGCGCGGGGACACATAAAAAGGCAATAACCAGATGGTGTTAACGCCCAACTCGGCGATGTAATCCAGCTTCTCGATCAGGCCGGGGAAATCCCCCGAGCCGTCATTATTGGCATCGAAGTAGGATTTGATGTGCACCTGGTAGATCACCGCATCCTTGTACCACAGCGGGTCTTTGAGAAATGTCGCGGTTTTTGCTTTGTTAGCCATCGGCAAACCTCGTGTCATATTCATAAACCAAAACAGGAGGTACGCAGCGGCACTGCGTTGCCAGATAAAGCGCTATGCATTGATGAACCTTCATCGTCTGGCGCCCTCCCTCTGCTTCTATTTGTCGACGGGTGCTTTTGCCTGTCGACTGGTGAACCGCCGTCGGGTTCAGCCAATTCTCTATTCCGGGTGCGGAACCCCGAGCCTTTTCCACATGGCTTTGGTAATCCGCTGCTGGTTAGCATAATCCGCCCAGGGGTCCGCCTTCAGTGCGGCTAACCGCCGACGCAGATTGCCGATATGCCACTGCGCCGCACTGTGCAGGTGCGTTAACTCCTCGCGCGTTATCGGCACCGACACCGGCAGGCCCGGCCGCGCACGCACCGAGTAGGCCGCCACGGTACTGGCGCCGCGCTGGTTGCGCAGGTAATCCACAAAGATCTTGCCGACCCGGTTCTTGGGCCCCATGCGCGCCACAAAACGATCAGGCAATTGACGGGCCATAAATTGGGCGATGGCCTTGGCAAATTCCTTGACGGTGGTCCAGTCATCGCGGCGCGCCAGGGGAATAATCAGGTGGATACCTTTACCGCCGCTGGTCTTCAGGAAAGTATCCAGCCCCAATTCATCGAGCACCGCCAGGGTCAGGCGGGTGGCATCGAGCATACTTTTCCAGGGCAAGGCCGGGTCCGGGTCCAGATCCAGGATGATACGGTCAGGCTTCTCGATGCGGTCACTGGTGGCACCCCAGGTGTGGAATTCGATGGTGCCCATTTGTACAGCGCCGATCAGTGCTTCCGGACTGTCGATCTCCATCAGGGGGGCATGACCGGGATCGAGGGACGGGTCGAGCAGCTTCACCGCCGGAACCGCCAGGTGTTGTTTGTGCTTCTGGAAAAATTGCTCACCCCCCAGGCCGGTGGGCAGGCGCAACAGGGACACCGGGCGGTTGTCGAGCTGGGGCAGCAACCAGTCCGCAATCTCTTCATAGAAGTGCACCAGGTCGATCTTGCGGGTGTGGCTTTCGGCATCGATTTCCCGGTCGGGATGGGTGATCTTTACCCCGGCCGGAGCAGCGGGTTTTGCTTCGCCCGCGCGGGTATCCGGACTGCTGTGACTTTTCTTGCCTGCGCTACTCTTGCCAGGGCTACGGGGCTGTTCCCGGACAATTTCACTGGCCGGTTTGTCGCTGCGCAGCGCAATAAACGACGCCTGGCGCAGGCGGTTGTCACCGGTCCACTCCGCAAATTCCACTTCGCACACCAGGGTAGGTTCGAGCCACTGCACATCGCGCGCCTCGCTGCTGGCGATACTGTGGCTCAGGGGGGAATCCCGCCGCTCCAGTGGGCGCAATTGCCGGTGCACATCTTTCAGGCTGGTGGCGCTGAAACCGGTCCCGACGCGACCCGCGTAGACCAGGGCCGGATCGCCAACCGCCTTGTGTACGCCGAGCAGCAGCGCACCGAAACTACTGCGGCTGCCCTGGGGCGGGGTGTAGCCGACAATCACAAATTCCTGGCGTAACCGACATTTCAGTTTGATCCAGTCGGCGCTGCGGCGTGATACATAGGGGCTGCCCAGCCGCTTGCCGATGATCCCTTCCAGCGACATGGCGCAGGCGGTCGCGAGGATGTTGGTGTGGCCATCTTCAAACGCCGTCGAAAATCGCACCAAGCCGGTGTTATTGCGCGGCATCACCTGCTCCAGTGCCGCGCGGCGCTCTTCCACCGGCACCCGGCGCATATCGCGGCCGTTGAGAAAGGGCGCATCAAATACGTAGTAGACGATATTGTGGCTGCGGCCTATTTCAAATGCCCGTTGCAGCGCCTGGAAATCCGGCAGCCCGTCATCGTTGAGCACTACCACTTCGCCGTCGAGCCAGGTGTTGTCCAGCCCAAGTGCCTGGATCGCCTGCACCTGTTTGGGCATACGGTGGGTCCAGTCGTTGTCATTGCGGGTAAGCAGGCGCACTTCATCGCCAAGGATGCGCGCCAGGATGCGGTAACCGTCGAACTTGACTTCATAAAGCCATTTGCCGGTCAGCGGTTCCGTGACCAGCGTAGCCAGCTCCGGCGCCAGGTGTTCCGGCAATGGCTGGTCCGGTTTGATCGCGCGGATATTGTGGGCGGCTTTGCCGGCGCTATCGCGGCGGCTACCGGGCTTGGCTGCGGTCTTATTTGCCGGCTTTTTTTCAGTAATGCCGGTTTGGCTGAGTACGCTGTCCGGTTCTTCCTTGACGATGTTGTAGTCCGCTGCGCGGCGCGCTGCATGGTCGCGCTCCTTGATCAACAACCATTGCTCCTTGTCGCCGCTGGCGCGCATGGTGGTGCGCACCAGGTTCCAGTCGCCGCCCAGCTTTTCCCCGATCAGCGTGAACTTGAGCTTGCCGGATTGATACGCGGCCAGGGGGTCTTCATCCTGCGGCTGCCAGATGCCCTGGTCCCAGACGATGACATCACCCGCACCATATTGCCCGGCCGGAATCTTGCCCTCGAAATTTGCATAGGCCAGCGGGTGGTCCTCCACATGCACGGCGAGGCGTTTGTCCTGGGGATCCAGGCTGGGGCCCTTGGGTACGGCCCAGCTTTTGAGGGTGCCGTCCAGCTCCAGGCGAAAATCGTAGTGCAAGCGCCGCGCCGCGTGCTTTTGCACCACAAAGCGCAGGGCATTGGTGCGTTTGCCGCGCGCCGGTTTTGGGGGTTCAGCGCGCGGTTCCGAGGTGATATTGAAATTGCGTTTGCGATTGTATTCGTTGTCGTTGTTGGAGGATTTCGCCATGGTGTGCTGTCCTTTTTTTGAAAACGGTTTTTTACAGGACGAGGTTCGCTTTTCGTGTCGGATTATGCTGCGCTAATCCGACCTATGGTTTGTCACAAGTCAGTGGCTTGCGGTTTTTTTGCGCGTAGACGACGCGGTTTTTTTGGTGGACTTGGCGGGTGCTTTGCGCGGCTTGGTCGCGGCAATTTTTTTCGCGCGGCTGGCCGTTTTTTTCTTGCCTGCGTCGGCGTCCTCTTGGCTGGCCGACTCGCCCTTGCCGGTTTCACTGCGCGCGCGCGGTTTGCCGCCCAAGCTGCGTTTGAGCAGTTCGGTCAGGTCGACAATATCCGCTGTGCGCCGCTCGTCTTCCTCGTCCGCACGCTCCACGTTTTCAATCTTGCCGGCGCGGGCTTTCTGTTCCACCAGTTGCATGACCTTGTCGGTGAAAGTGTCCTGGTATTCGTCCGGGCTCCACTGGGCCGCCATGTCATCCACCAGCCGGCGAGCCATATCCAGTTCTTTTTTGCTGAGGTCCACATCGGCGATGGCATCACCGATATCCAGGTCTTCCACATCCCGTACATCATCCGGCCAACGCAATAACACCATCACCAATGCCGAGGCCAACGGCATGACTGCCGCCAGATGTTGGCGCGTGCGAATCACCACCCGCGCTAATGCCACCTTATGAGTCTTGCACAAGGTTTCGCGCAACAAGGCATAGACTTTTTCACCGCGTTTCAGCGGGTTAAGGTAATAAGGGGTATCGATATTGGTGAGTGGAATGTCATCGCTATCGACAAAGGAAAAGATATCAATGGTTTGGGTAGCTTTAGGGTGCGCCGAACGAATTTCTTCATCGCTCAGGATCACGTAACGCCCCTTTTCATATTGCACGCCTTTGACGATGTGCTCTTTGGACACTTCCTTGCCGGTGACTTTGTTAACCCTTTTGTAGCCTACCGGTTCCATACTGCGCTCATCGAGCCAATCAAAATCCACGCCCTCTGATGACGTCGCCGAGACGACGCCGACGGGGATGTGTACGAGTCCGAAACTGATGGCACCTTTCCAGATAGAACGCGGCATGGTTTGCTCCTGTCGTTTAAAGCGCTACGCCATGGCAGCGCAAAAATATTCTAAACATGGCATTTTCCTTGATCGGGTTTGCATAAGAACTTGGGCAACAAAACTAGTTTCGTTTGTGGCAAATAAATGACGGGAATTTCTGAGGGTTTATTAACGTCCGGTGTGTCGGAGTACATAGGAGATACGGCGTCGGATTACGACACGCTGTGTCTGATCCGACCTACGGAATAACAGGGAACGAGTTTTGCCAGAGGGAGTCTTTTTATCAGGATCTTTTGCGAGGACTCTTTTATGGCGGACGGCCATCTTTTTTTAGTGAGTTATATTCTGAATAACCAGCCAAAGACGGCAGAGATTCGTGCGGAAGCGGAGCGGATTTCTATTGAACAAGCACGGGTCTATCTGGAAGCCTTACATGCTGTCAGCTCGTCTGAAGATATCTCGGACATCCAGATCATGGGCATCCATCACGACCGCCCTCATCAAACTCCCGGACACTACCAACAGCAGGAATAACCTCAAGTCAACGTAGGTCGGATTAGCGCAGCGTAATCCGACACACTTGACTTCCTTGTCTCCACACCTGCGCTCAGGTCACCACACTAACGTTTTGCCGGCTTCACGCCGGAATCGACTTAACCCGCGGCTCCCGCGCCCACACCCGATGATTCGCTATCGCTGCCGCAAATGCACTGAACACATCCTTACCTGATGCGCCGGTAATTAATCCATCATCCGCATCCAACACCAGCCGCGCGGTCAACTCACACGCCGCGCCGCACAACGCAATCGCCTTTAAATGTTTATAGGCTTCCAATAAATAATGCACCGCCGTACCACTGGCAACAAAGGTTTTCGCCGCATCTTCGCCGCCGGGAATAAAGACGGCGTCGAAAGCAATGGAAGGCATACCTTCCATGGAAGCATCCGGGACCAGGTGTTGACCCTCGAGCGTTTTAACCGGCGCTACCGAGGGTGCGATCAGTTTGGTGCTCGCACCTTCGCGTTTGGCTTCCTTTATTACATACTCAATGTCACTGCCAGCCACACCATCGGCAATCAAGATCGCAATCTTGCGCGACATGATATTGCCCGGTAATAAATTCATCTGGCTTAACGCGGGCGAGATTTCCGGCGCCGTCACGCGCAATGGCACTGTCGGTCCTTGCGGCGGCTGTACGCCGATATTTTCTGCCACACGAGTGGCCAACCCCAGATCAATATTGGCGAGAATTTCATTCACCTGTCGCGCGCGAATGTGCATGCGCTCCACCTTGGATAATTCAAAACTGTAGGCGGCAATAATATGTTCCTGTTCATGCAGGCTCATACTTTTCCAAAAAAGCCGTGCCTGGGAAAAGAAATCGCCAAAGGATTCGCTGCGGTCGCGGACCTTGTAACCGGCCATGGGCTCGCGGTAGGAATCGAAACCGCCGCCCGCGTCAGCTTCCGGCGCTTCCTTGGGCCAACCGCCATCAATGGAATTGGGTTCGTAACTGGCGCGGCCTTTATTGATGGTCTGCCGATGAAAGGAGTCACGTTGATTATTGTGAAAGGGGCACACCGGACGGTTGATGGGAATTTCATTAAAATTCGGCCCGCCCAAACGCAGCAGCTGGGTATCCGTGTAAGAGAACAATCGTCCCTGCATCAGGGGGTCGTTGCTGAAATCGATACCCGGCACAATGTTGCCCACATGGAATGCGGCCTGTTCTGTTTCAGCAAAAAAATTATCGGGATTGCGATTGAGTACCATGCGCCCCACCGGACGCACTGGTACCAACTCTTCCGGAATAATCTTGGTGGGGTCGAGTAAATCAAAATCGAATTTGAATTCATCTTCTTCCGGCACAACCTGGATGCCCAACTCCCATTGGGGGTAATCACCTTTTTCAATATCTTCCCATAACATACGCCGGTGAAAATCAGGATCTTTACCGGCGAGTTTTTGCGCTTCATCCCACACCAGGGAATAGACACCGGATACCGGCTTCCAGTGAAATTTCACAAACACACTTTTGCCGGCTGCATTCACCAGGCGAAAGGTATGCACACCAAACCCTTGCATGGCGCGATAGCTCACCGGAATAGCGCGATCTGACATGGTCCACAACACCATGTGGGCCGACTCCGGCGTTAAGGAGACAAAATCCCAAAAGGTGTCGTGGGCGGATTGCCCGGTAGGAATTTCATTGTGCGGCTCAGGTTTTACCGCGTGGACAAAATCAGGAAATTTGATGGCATCCTGAATGAAGAACACCGGCATGTTATTGCCCACCAGATCAAAGTTGCCTTCTTCTGTATAAAATTTTGTGGCAAAGCCACGCACATCGCGCACTGTATCCGCGGAACCGCGCGGCCCTTGCACCGTAGAAAAGCGTACGAATACGGGAGTTTTCACTGAAGGATCATTGAGAAATTGCGCCTTGGTTAAATCCTTCAGAGGTTCGTAGACTTCAAAATAACCGTGGGCCGCTGCGCCACGCGCATGGACCACGCGTTCGGGGATACGCTCATGGTCAAAATGCGTGATCTTTTCACGCATTAAAAAATCTTCCAGCAGGGAAGGTCCGCGCTCGCCAGCTTTCAATGTATTTTGATTGTTGGCGATCTTCACACCCGTGCTATTCGTGAGAGATTCACCGGTCGCATCTTCGCGCCACTTGTCCAGCTGCTCCAGTTTTTTGTTGGTGTTTTCACGGTCCGTGGTATCTGTACCGGCCAATTCACTGCGCCTGTCTTTACCTGCCATCGTCGTCTCTCCTCCGTGGTTAGTGGATGTCACCTTATTGTTCTGATAACGACGGAAGCCTTTCGCCTCCGTCGCATTAATCCTGATACGTCATCAGGATTTACGGCCGCCGCCATGGCTGTTGGCGCCGCCTTTACGACCGGCCTCTGCGGCGCGCTCGGGATCATTTTTAAAATTACCGCCACTGACCTGACCACCTTTTCTGCCAGCTTCAGCAGCGCGCTCAGGGTCACGGGCGAAATTACCTTTACCACCTCGTTGCTGTGTCATAGTGAATTCCTCATAGTTGATTAAAGATTAATGACTGGAGAGCATAAGCTCCTCATCATGGAGGATGATCCGCTTGATAGGTTCGTTTTGTTTTTAGAGTTTTTAACGCTTAAAAAATCGCTGTAGATTTTTCGGTGACAAACCGCACATTGTTGTCGCATAAGCTTTCCCGCGCCGCTAATTCATGCGCAATCTCCCGAACAAAAATCCCCATAACTGTCATAAATTGCACGAAGCGTATTGATCATTCACCGATGTCGTGATCGTTAAAGGAGGTTAGTGATGGCCAGAGGCAGCAAAGAAAAATATACCGACAAACAAAAACGCAAAGCAGAACATATCGAAGAAGGCTACAAGGAAAAAGGGGTCAACGATGAACGGGCAGAAGCCATCGCGTGGGCCACGGTGAATAAGCAATCCGGCGGTGGTGAGCGCAAAGGGTCCGGCACCCAAAAATCCGCCGGGGAAAAACATCAGGCTCGCAAGACTTCCGCCAAACGGGCAGCAGCTTCACGTAAAGGCGTACCGCGCTCGGAATCTCTGGAGCTGGAGACGAAGGAAACCTTGCTCAAAAAAGCCCGTGCGCAAAATATTCACGGCCGCTCGACAATGAATAAGGAACAATTGATCAAAGCACTGCGTTGATCCACTGCCGGATCTGTGTACGCACACGCACAAAGAAATTTTTTCCTACAGCCTAGAATGGTGCAATTGAATTACAGTGGCCCGGAAACCAAGCGGCAAGCGAAAAACTTTTGTCGTCCGAATCTATGCCATATCAACATTAAGGGTGAAGCTATGAATGGAATGAATAGTCTGCGTAGCGGTGTAATAGCGGTGATATTTGGCGTTATCTCGCTGGGTGTAACAGCGAATGAAGATACCGATTACTTTATTGATGAGGCCCTGATGAAAGGCTGGGTCGAAATTGCCAATGCCAAACTGGCCTTGCAGGAATCCAGCTCCCAGGAAGTGAAAGCCTTTGCCCATCACATGATCAAGGATCATGAAAATATTAACGCTGAGTTAATGCAGATGGCGCGGAAAAAAAATGTGCCCTTGACCCAGGGCGATGAATTGCAGGAGCGCATCAAACCCCTGATGTTCAAAACACGCATGGGTGAATATTTTGATATCGGCTACGCCAATAATCAGATGGTCGCACATCAACAAACCCTGCGATTGTTTCAGCGGGCCGCGCAATCCAGCGATGACGATGTGGCAGCGTTTGTGAAACAACATTTGCGCACCATGGAACAGCATCTGCGTATGGCAGAGCAACTGGTCGCCGCGACGTCGGAAACCAAGACCGATATTTACCAGGACCGTGAAGGCAAGATGTACAACAACCATCAACACCTGAAGGATCTCGGTGAAGATACCGACCAGACCGACAATCCTTGATGATTGAGGATGCAGCTTTATGTCAACAGCAGCAGAACACTTACTGGATTGGTTGCGCGATGCGCACGCCATGGAACAGCAAGCGGAGAAGATGTTGAGCAACATGGCGGAGCGGCTGGAACATTATCCGGCATTGCGCCACCAGATTGAGCTGCACATTGAAGAGACCCACGCGCAGCGGCAATTGCTCAAGGGCTGCCTTGAACGGCTGGGACACAAGCCGTCGGCAACAAAGGATATCACCGGTCGCCTGATGGCCTTTGGCCAATCGGTGACCGGCATGACAATGAGTGATGAAGTGGTCAAGGGCACCCTGAGCAGTTATGTCTTTGAACAAATGGAAATTGCCACCTACACCATCCTGATTGCCGCCGCCGAGGCAGCTGGCGATATCGAGACGCAACGCATCTGCGAATTGATACTGCCGCAGGAAATTGCCATGGCGACCTGGTTGAGCGAGCACATGCCGGAGATTACGTTTGCCTTTTTATCGCGCGATGCCGATCCGGAGGCCATCGCCAAGCGGTGAGGACATTTCATCGCTTCACACTCACGTTTTGTTTTTGGGATAAGACATGAAAACGATCACGTTCATCTTCAGTTACCTTTCCATCCTGCTGGTGTCGCTGTGTTGTGTCATGGCCATCGCCGATGAAACCTTTACGTCCAACACCTTTGTTGACCAGGCATCAGCCAAGGGCATCGCGGAAATCGAAGCCGGGCACATTGCGCTACGGGAATCGTCCCATCCGGCCGTCAAACGCTTTGCCCGCACCATGATCAATGAACATGGTGCGATCAATCGCAACCTCATTCGCCTGGCCCAGCGCAAGGATATTCCCGTGGCCGACGAAGCGGAGTTAATCAACCAGGCCAAACTGACGCTACTAAAAGTGCGCGACGGAGAGTCTTTCGATATCGCTTACGCGCGCAATCAAATTACCACCCATGAAGAAGCTATTACCCTCTTTCAAAAAGCGGCGTTCCTGAATGACGCAGAGCTCAGTCAATTTGCTGAAAAAAACCTGCCGGTATTGCAGGAGCATTTATCCATGGCCAAGACATTGTTGGCCAACATTAAACCGGCAGACATGGAGTTACCGCCACGCAAAACCTTTGATCGGCCCGCTGATGCGCCGCTAGAGCCGGAACAACCGGCGTTACAACCCGCTCCCCGGGAGATGAATCCCGGCGATAACACCCAGCCGCGAAAACCCGCTGACACTATCCAATAACGGAGGTTTTACCATGAACACCAGATCACCTTTTATCCGCGCCACCCGCATCCTCGCCTTGGGCGCTGCGGCCTGTTTGACCCTGGCATGCTCGCCTGACAACGAGTCGCAACCGTCCGTCAACAACAATTCGCCGACCACGGCGAACCCGGCAACGCAAACACCACCGCCTCCTACGCCGAGCAGCCCGCAAACCATGGATGATGGGATGAATAACGGCATGACCGACGAGAACAGCGTAAGCAGTCCTGCTTCATCGGCGCCCATGGAAGACAACCTGGATACAGATCGCGGTGTCGGTACTGTACCGCCAACTACTTATTCCGACTAATTCATCGGACCTATGTCCCCACAACGCACCGCGATCGCGCGGTGCGACAATTTGTCACATTGGACCCTGCCTGCTTTTGCTCTAGATTTGTCCCCTCAACAATAGTAAAAATGGGGACGTTATGGGCTTGCGTATCATCGGCCTTGCCAGACAGATCCCACACTTCACTCTGGCAGTATTCGGTCAACTTGCAGTTATCGTTTCATCCGCCGGCGCCCACGAAGCGGCGCAAAGTAAACATGTTGAAGAAGTTCGCGTATGGGGCGAGCAGAGAGACAGCCGCCAGGCAGGCTACACCAACCCCACCAGCCTGCTGACCCAGGAAGACATGGTCAGCATCAACGTCGCCACCACAGAAGATCTGGTGAAGTACGAACCCGGCATCGTGATTCGCAAGCGTTACATCGGTGACTCTAACGGTACCCTCGGCCTGCGCGGTTCCAATATGTTTGCCACTTCCCACTCCATGGTGTTTGCCGACGGCGTGCCACTGCATTATTTACTGCAATCGCGCTGGAGCGGTGCGCCGCGCTGGACCATGGTGAGCGCCAGTGAAATTGCCCAGGTTGAAATTTTGTACGGGCCGTTTTCAGCGGAATACAGCGGTAATGCCATGGGTGGTGTGGTGCTGATTGAAACCGCGATTCCGCAGGAGCGCGAAGTCCATGTGGATCTGGATTATTTTTCCCAGGACTTCGCTGCCTACGGCTTTGATGACACACTGAATGGCCATAAAGCGTTTATGTCCTACGGTGATAAATTCGGTGATTTAAATTTTTATATTTCCTACAACCGGTTGGAAAATGACAGCCAGCCACAGTCATTTTATTTTGACAATCGCGATCCCAGCAGCGGTGCAGTACCGGTAAACAGTGCCGTGGTTGATCGGGATGTGTTTGGTGATACTGCGTTTTATTTTGGTGATACTGGCGTTGAGCAAGCCACCACCGATAATTTCAAATTTAAATTTGGTTACGACATCGGTGACTGGTCGACGTTAGTAAATATCGCATTCGAAGATCGCAATACCTTACGCGATTCAGCGAATTCCTATCTTGTTGATGCTGATGGTGTAACCCGCTGGTCCGGCAATTTTGTCCAGGACGGTACCGGCATAAATGTGAGCGCCAATCGCCTGGGTGTCAGCAACCTCGATCGCCAGAGCCTGTCGGTTGGTTTTCGGGTAAAAGGTGATATCAAGGATAACCTCCGCTTTGAAGGGAATGCCAGCGACTTCCGGATTCTGAAAGACAACAGCCGTGCGTCCAGTCACAACCCCAACGACCCTTTGTTTACCGGTCGCGGGCAAACCACTGACTACGATGACACCGGCTGGCAAACCCTGGAAGGTAAATTTATTGTTAATAATATCGGTGTGGACGGCCTGGAATTAGTGACTGGCGCACGTTATGAAGCCTACCAATTAAATCTGGATGTCTATAACTCCCTTGATTGGAGCCGCGGCGATAACAACGGTTACAGCAGCCGCAGCGGTGGCGAAACGGAAATCAGCGCGGCGTTTGTCCAGGCGAACTGGGCAATCAATGAAATCTGGGATATGGCGATCGGCGGTCGCTACGAACACTGGAAAAGTTTCGACGGTTACTTCAGTGAGGATATTGCTGACACAGCGGCATTTGAATTAGCCGAGGTACCGGAAAGTTCCAGCTCAACATTCTCACCCAAGTTTTCATTAGGTTATAAACCAGCTCAAGACTGGTTGGTGCGCTATTCTGTTGCGCAAGCTTATCGCTTCCCGATTGTGGAAGAACTGTTTACGCAAAGCGCGTCTTACTCCACCATCATCGAAGCAAAACCGGATTTAAAACCGGAGGACGGCTTGCATCAAAACCTGATGATCGAACGGCAATTCGATACCGGTTATGTGCGCGTGAATGTGTTTACAGAAACGATTCAGGATGCGATTGAATCGCAATCCAATTTGTTACCTGGCGGCGGATCTGTCACCACTTTCTCTGCCATTGATGAAGTGGAAACCGATGGGGTGGAGTTTATCTTCAATCGCTACGGTGTTCTTATGCCTGAAGTGGATGTGCGTTTCAATGTGGCTTATACCCGGTCCATTATTGAAGACAACAGCACTGCCGAAGGCGAGAATCCTGAGTCAACGATTGAAGGCAATGATTATCCGCGCATGCCGCGCTGGCGCAGCAACCTGATGCTCACCTATCACGCCAATGATCGCTGGGACCTTAGTGGCACAGTGCAATACGCCGATAAAAGTTTTGGCCGCCTGGACAACACTGACGATGCCGAACAAGTGATGGGTGCGCAGGACGGTTATACACGCATTGGATTGAAAACGACCTACGATGTCAGCGATCAGGTTGAACTGGGGTTTGGTATTGATAACCTTACCGACGAAAGTTCATTTGTGGCGCACCCCTGGCCGGGGCGCACCTTGTATTTCAATTTTTCTTATCATCTTTGATTGTGCAAGTGAATGTCGGATTACGCTGCGCTAATCCGACCTACAAAACCAGGCCCCCGTAGGTCGAATTAGACACGTCAGTGTCGTAATCCGACATCACACACATAACAGCACCAACCCGAACAAAATGAAAAGCGACCAGAATATTGATAAAGGTAACCGGCGATGAGCAACAACCAAGCCACCGATCCCCTCACCACCGCCAACACCAACGGCAATAAAAGCCGTATCAATCAAGCGCTCTACCGCAGCATCTGGCGCTGGCATTTTTACGCCGGTATTTTTTGTATTCCCTTTGTCATCCTGCTCGCCATCACCGGTGCAATTTATCTATTCAAACCCTACTACGAAAACTGGCAGGAATCACAATATCACGGCCTCTCGGTGACACAGGAAGCACTGCTGCCCAACCAGCAGATTGCCGCAGCGCTGGCAGAAATTCCCGAGGGAAAATTGCTCAATTACCGCTTGCCGCAAGCCGCCGATGAAGCCGTCATGATTAGCGTGCAAGCCGACCAGATCTGGCATGTCTTTGTAAATCCCTACACCGGCGAGGTCGTGGGCAAGCAAGCCAGCAACGATAAATTGATGAATATCGTCAAGACTATCCACGGCGAATTATTGCTCGGCAATCTTGGCTCTATCCTGGTGGAGCTGGCCGCTTGCTGGGCCATCGTGCTGATCATCACCGGATTGTATTTGTGGTGGCCGCGCAGCAGCCGTGGAATCGCAGGGGTACTTTATCCGCGCATACGCCAGGGCAACCGCGTTTTCTGGCGCGACCTGCATGCCGTTACCGGCATCTGGATTTCTTCGCTTGCGTTATTCTTATTGATCACCGGCCTGCCCTGGGCGCTGGTATGGGGCTCGGCACTAAAAGAAGTTCGCTCATTTGAATTAAAAGCCACCCACCAAGACTGGACCCAAAGTCGCCAACAGGAACACCAACACTGGAGCGCCCAAGCCAGTGACGTATTTGATCTAACACCTGCCGTGCTGGCCAAAGCGCAAGCTCTGCAATTGGCACCCCCGGTGGAGTTAAGCGTAGCCAATGCGCATCACCACACCTGGAAAGCCTCATCACAAACCCCCAACCGGCCGCTGCGCGCCGACGTATGGATTCAGCACGACGGCAACATTGAAAAACAAAGCGGCTTCGCCGAAAAACAATTACTCGACCGCGCCATCGGTGTCGGCATTGCGGCGCACGAAGGCTATTTATTTGGCTGGTTTAATCTGTTGCTCGGCGTACTCACCTGCGCCGGCTTGATACTGATCAGCGTCACCGGTTTTATCTTATGGCGTAAACGTAAACCCGACGCCGTGCTCGGTGCACCGCCAGCCAGACCAACCAACGCCGGTGTTGTGATTATCGGCATCACCTTAACCCTGGCCATACTGCTCCCCGTGATGGGTATTTCACTGGCGGCGCTGCTGCTACTTGAGTTTTTCGTATTACGGCGTTTCAATGGATTGGGTCAATGGCTGGGTTTGCAGGTGAATG
>DATJLH010000047.1:0-19675 GCA_035490615.1 Cellvibrio sp. | reverse complement strand
CACCACATTGAAAGGCGCTGCGGAATTACCCTGCCGCAACAGGGTCAGAGCATCCGCATTCAGCAGGCTGCCATGCTCCGCTTGCAGCAACGCCAGGTTCGCGCGCAACTGTGCCGAGGCCTGTGCATCCCGCTCTACCAGCAAGCTGGCGCCCGCACCCCGCGATAAGGCCTCCAGACCCAGCGCACCGGAACCGGCAAACAGATCCAGGCAGCGGGCACCCCGAATCTCAGGGGCGAGCCAGTTAAACAGGGTTTCGCGAATCCGGTCACCGGTAGGTCGCAGCCCTTCCACATCGGGAAAACCCAGCTTGCGCCCGCGCCATTGGCCACCAATGATCCGTAACTGGTTGACGCCGCGCGGTGCAGTAGAACGGGATTTGGCGGGTGTTGGGGCGGGCGGTTTCAACAGCGGGCGCTCTCTCTGGTCACAATAGAAGTGGTAGGATAGCGCCTTTCTTTTCAGTCGATAAGCAACGAATTCTCTCTATGTTCTTCAAAAAGCTCTTCAATAAGTCTGAACCCGAGTCTCCCAAGGTTCCCGAGGTGACTCAGGAACAAGCGCCAGTGGAGCCGTCCCCGGTGGATGATTCCAGGGCGGATTCCTCGGCGTCCTCCATCCCTGCAGAAGCACCCGCACAACCCGAACCCGCCGCCAAACCTGGCTTCTTCGCACGTATCAAACAAGGGCTGAGTCGCACCAGCAACAACTTCGCCGAAGGGTTGGGCAACCTGTTTCTCGGCAAAAAGAATATTGACGATGAGCTTCTGGAAGATATTGAAAGCCAGCTATTGATCGCCGACGTGGGTATCGATGCGACCAGCGAAATCATTGACAACCTCACCCAACGCGTCGCCCGTAAACAATTGGCTGATGCCGATGCCCTGTTTCGCGCGCTGCGCGAATTACTCGCCGGCTTGCTGCGCCCGGTAGAACAGCCGCTGGTGATCGATAAGGCCAAACAGCCTTATGTCATCCTGGTTGTTGGTGTGAACGGGGTGGGCAAGACCACCACTATCGGCAAGCTGGCCAAGCGCCTGCAAAACGAGGGCAAGAAGGTCATGCTCGCGGCGGGGGACACCTTTCGTGCGGCAGCCGTTGAACAGCTACAGGTCTGGGGCCAGCGCAATAATGTGCCGGTGATTGCCCAGCATACCGGTGCCGACAGCGCTTCGGTTATCTTCGATGCCGTGCAGGCCGCGCAGTCGCGCAAGATGGATGTAATCATCGCCGATACGGCTGGCCGCCTGCATAACAAAGACCATTTGATGGAAGAGCTGAGCAAAGTCAAGCGGGTTATGGCCAAGCTGGATGTCAGTGCGCCCCATGAAGTCCTGCTGGTGCTGGATGCAGGCACCGGCCAGAATGCGGTTAACCAGGCCCAACAATTTATCGATGCTGCGGGCGTCACCGGCATTGCCCTGACCAAGCTCGACGGCACGGCTAAGGGCGGGGTGATCTTCGCCCTGAGCAAGAAATTTGGTTTGCCGGTGCGCTTCATCGGCGTGGGCGAGGGTATTGATGACCTGCAACCCTTTGCCGCGGAGCCCTTTATCCAGGCGCTGTTTAATCAACAGGACCACCTGTGATCCGTTTCGACAACGTCAGTAAACGTTATGCCTCCGGCCACGAAGCGCTGACCCGCGTTGACTTTGAGGTCGAGCGCGGCGAGATGGTGTTTCTCACCGGCCACTCCGGGGCTGGCAAGAGCACACTGATGAAGCTCATTATGTTGATGGAGCGTCCCACCCAGGGGCAGGTCTTTGTCGACGGGCGGAACCTCAATCGTTTGTCGTCCGGGCAGATTCCCTACTACCGCCGCAATGTCGGCGTGGTCTTTCAGAACCATCAACTGTTGTTTGATCGCAGCGTCTTTGACAACGTGGCTCTGCCGCTGCAAATCGCCGGTAATACCCCGGCAGAAACCGGGCGACGGGTACGCGCCGCCCTGGATAAGGTGGGCCTGCTGGATAAAGAGCAGCAGAATCCTATCGTGCTGTCAGGCGGCGAACAGCAGCGGGTGGGGATTGCCCGCGCCGTGGTTAACAAACCTTCTGTCCTGCTGGCCGACGAACCTACCGGCAACCTCGACCCGGAGCTTTCAGCGGAGATCATGAATTTATTTCGCCAGTTTAACGAAGTTGGCGTCACCATCATGATTGCCAGTCACGATCTGGAATTGCTTAAACGTATGAACAAGCGCGTGCTCGGCTTAAGCCATGGCCAGGTCGCTCACGATGGAGTGCTCTGGTGAAACCCGTCCGCCCCAACCGCGCCGCCGCTGCCGACCGCACGCCGCCTGCTGCCCGCCCACAGGGAGCGGTGCAGAGCAAATCCCGCCTGGGTGATCGTTTCGACGCCTGGATGGCCCATCACAGCACCACCGCCATCGACAGCTTGCTGCGCCTGCTGCGCACGCCGCTGCAAAGCCTGATGACCTGGCTGGTGGTGGCTATTGCCGTGGCGTTACCGGCAGTGCTTTATATCGCGCTGACCAATATCCAGAACATCGGCTACAGCTGGCAGGATTCCAGTCAGATCTCGGTCTTTCTCAACAAGCAGGTCTCCGATAGCCAGGCTGAAGAACTGCGCCGTCGCTGGGCTAATCGCGCAGATATTGCGCAGGTGACCTATGTATCCCCCGCGACTGCGCTGGAAGAATTCAAGACGGCGTCAGGCCTCGGCGACGTGGTGGATAGCCTGGATGAAAACCCGCTGCCCGGCGTGCTGCTGGTACAGCCCGGACTGGCCGGAAGCACGCCCGCGGGCCTGGCAGCACTGGAACAGGTCCTCCGCCAGGAGCCGCTGGTGACCGATGTGCGGATTGATATGCAATGGGTCCAACGCCTGCATCAGTTTATGGCGGTGGCTCAACGTGTGGTTATGGCCCTGGCTGGCTTGCTGGCACTGGGCGTAATCCTGGTGATTGGCAATACCATCCGCCTGGCTATTGAAAACCGGCGCGACGAGATCCTGGTAGTGAAACTGGTGGGCGGCACCAATGCCTATGTGCGCCGCCCCTTTCTGTATACCGGCCTCTGGTATGGATTGGGCGGTGGCCTGCTGGCCCTGGTCCTGCTGGCGATAGGCCTGGGGTGGCTGGGCGGGCCGGTGGCGCATCTGGCTGATCTGTATCAAAGCAGTTTTCGTTTACAAGGCTTAGGCTTTATTCACAGCCTGCAATTGGTGCTGTTGGCCGGCATTACGGGCTTGTTGGGCGCATGGATTGCCGTGGGGCGACACCTGTCACATATCGAGCCTCATTGAGCCAACCCGCGCATAGCCATAGAAATTTGCAATTGATCAAATGCTTGCCAAATGAATCATTATTCATACAATTTTTGCCCCAACCTACTGATTTAAAACAGTTTTACGCGACCGCTATGGAACTTGTCAGTGCGTAGCACTCTAATCTGACTAATGCTACACTCGGCCTACATCTTTATTGGAGGTAACTTACATGAGCACAAGTCTGCAACCTATCGGCGTCCTTGCCCCGGGTGCAAACCTCAATGCCTATGTTCAGGGAGTCAGCAGCTTTCCGATCCTGACCGTCGAGCAGGAGCAGGAGTTAGCGGAGGATTTGTACTACAACGGCAATCTCGATGCAGCCCGCAAGTTGGTAATGGCCCACCTGCGCTTTGTGGTGCACATTGCCCGTTCCTACAACGGTTATGGCCTGCCACTGGGTGATCTGATCCAGGAAGGTAATGTCGGCCTGATGAAAGCCGTGAAGCGCTTTAATCCCGAGAAAGGCGTGCGTCTGGTGTCCTTTGCGGTGCACTGGATCAAGGCTGAAATCCACGAATTTATCCTGCGCAACTGGCGCATCGTCAAGATCGCTACCACCAAGGCACAACGTAAATTGTTCTTTAACCTGCGCGGCGCCAAGAAGCGCCTGGCCTGGTTGAGTAACGACGAAGCGGCCGCTGTGGCCGAGGATCTGGGCGTAGACATCAAGCACGTGCGCGAGATGGAAGGTCGTTTGGCCTCTTATGACGCCGCTTTCGATGCCAGCGATGATGACGATGACGAAAGCTACGTCGCACCGGCGCACTACCTGGAAGACAATCGTTATAACCCGGCTTCGCAATTGGAAGCGGCTGACTGGGAAGAAACCAGTGTCAACAGCCTTGAGCTTGCCATGGAAAAACTGGATGACCGCAGCCGTACTATTCTGCAACGTCGCTGGTTGAACGATGACAAAGCAACCTTGCATGATCTGGCTGCTGAATATGGTGTTTCCGCCGAGCGTATTCGTCAGCTGGAAAAAAATGCGATGAACAAGGTTAAGAACATGATGCTGGAAGCCTGATCCAGTTCATGTAATTAACCTTCAAAAGCCGCGCCAGTGCGCGGCTTTTTTATTGCCACACCAACCCGCCAATAACCAAAAACAACGTCGAGAAGCACCCATGGGACAATGGCTATTATTTTGTGCCGCACTCAGCGGATTCCTCGCCGTCGGTCTCGGCGCATTTGCCGCCCACGGCTTAAAAGCCCGTTTAGCGCCGGAGATGCTCGCCGTCTTTCAAACCGGTGTGCAATACCAGATGTATCACGCACTGGCCTTGCTGGGCGTTGTAGCTCTGCTGAGATTCGTTGGCCATAATATCTGGCTGCAAACCGGCGGCGTTCTGTTTATCATCGGCACCCTGTTGTTCAGCGGCAGCCTTTATGGCCTGGCCCTCGGTGGTCCGCGTCTCCTCGGGCCGATTACACCATTAGGCGGTGTATGCTTTTTATTAGGCTGGCTCTCATTACTGGTAGCCGCCATAAAATTAAAACTCTGAACAGCAGATTTTCTTTTCCCTTATCCCTGAAACCTTATCCATGCCTATCGATACCAAGCTCGACGACCAACCGACCTTCGAGATCAAACCCGAATTCAAACCTAAATCCATCCGCAGTTTTGTGATTCGTGCCGGGCGTATTACCCTCGGCCAGAAAGCGGCCTTTGACCAGTGGTGGCCGAGTTACGGACTGAGTTTGCACGCTGGACTGCTAAATCTCGCGGACACATTTCAGCGCGAAGCGCCGACGGTTCTGGAGATTGGTTTTGGTATGGGCGATTCGTTACTGGAGATGGCGCGCAACGAGCCGGATAAAAACTTCATCGGTATCGAAGTCCATCCGCCCGGTGTGGGCCGCCTGATTAATCAGGCTGGCAAGGAAGGATTAGCCAATTTACGCGTGTTTATGGCGGATGCCATGGATGTGCTGGAAGACTGCATTCCCGATGCCAGCCTGGCGCGTCTGCAACTGTATTTCCCCGACCCGTGGCACAAGAAAAAGCATCATAAACGCCGGATTGTGCAACCGGCTTTCGTACAAAAAATCCGTCAGAAACTAATACCGGGTGGCGTATTTCACCTCGCCACAGATTGGCAAAATTATGCCGAGCATATGTTAGAGGTGATGAGCCAGGCGGAAGGTTTTGGCAACCTGTCCGAGACCGGTGCCTATTCACCGCGACCAAACTACCGCCCCGTCACAAAATTTGAAAAGCGCGGCGAGCGCCTGGGTCACGGTGTATGGGATTTGTTATTCCAACGCCTGAACTAATTTGCTATCGTGCGCGCAATTCAATGATAACAATGAAAGGGATATCAGGATCTATGCGTTGGTTGTGCGCGAAGGCCCTTCCGCTCAACGCTTTTTGCATCAGTTTTGCAAACAACCGGCGCTTAAAATTGCCGGCCAATCGCGCGATTAATGACCCAGCTATTTTCAAAGGAGAACGAAATGGCGAACAAACAACTTCTGGTTTCTGCGCTCATTGCAGCTGCCGCCCTTCCCTTCACAGCCAATGCCCAGGACCACAAACTGGAGCTGCATCTCGGTGCCGGTCGCACCTTTTTTGAAGAGCCCCTGGAAAATGCCAATCATCTGAATCTTGGCCTGGGTTACGTGCTCAATGAGCGGTGGACACTCGATGCGATTGCCAGTGGTTACAGTACCGATACCGAAACCGGCGCAATTGAAATTGATGGCCGTCAGTACCGCCTGGATCTGCTGTACCACCTGGACACCGTCAATGTGTGGCGGCCTTACCTGGCCTTCGGCATAGGAGACCAGGAGCGCGAAGCCGACGGCACTGAAGGTGTTCGCGATACCCTGTTGAACCTGGGCGCCGGCGCCAAGCGTCGCCTGGGTAACAATTGGGAATTCCGTACGGACGTACGCGCGTTTAACAGCCTTGATGAAGAATATACCGATGTAGCATTGAACCTCGGTATCAGTTATCTGTTCGGTGCCAAACCCGTTAAAAAAGCCCCGACACCTGCACCCGTGGTTGCTACCACACCAGAAGCTGACAGCGATGGCGATGGGGTGCTGGACTCGCAAGACAAATGCCCCGGCACTGCTCGCCAGTACAAGGTCGATGCCGACGGTTGCCCGATGAAATTAACCGAGACAGTTTCCGTTAATTTGGCCGTGAAATTTGACACTAACAGTGCGGTCGTCAAAGAAGAATACATGGCCGATATCAACAACCTGGCCACCTTCATGAACCAATACGCCAATACCGTCGTTACCGTTGAAGGTCACACGGACAGCAGCGGTTCCGATGCGTATAACAAAGCCTTATCGCAACGCCGTGCCGACGCTGTGCGTGAGGTGCTGGTGCAGCGTATGGGGATTGAATCAGATCGTGTGACGGCGGTCGGTTACGGTGAAGAACGCCCGGTTGCGAACAATGAGTCCGCAGCAGGTCGTGAACAGAATCGTCGTGTCGTCGGCGCAGTATCAACCAAAATTACCACCACTGAAACACGCTGAATTCTTTTATCCGTTTCAGCGCAGGCGACAAGGACGTCGCACAATTGTTATTGCAATTCCAGAGATAATTTCTCAAATACTTCCCCGGCTGCATGTATTTATGTGTGAGCACAAACAGACGTTGTTTTATCAAAATGCCTTAATGCCCCGCATATTTACAGCTACATCCGCACCGGACCTACCTCAAACCTCGTTGTTAAATTTCACTCGCTATTGCTTAAGGAGTAACAAATGGCAAACCCATCGGCGAAAGTTCTTACCTTATCTGCACTGATTGCCGCTGCCAGTACCGGTGTCAGCGCACAAGATCACACTGCAGAAATCAACCTCGGCATTGGCCGCATCCTGTTCGGCAACGACCTGGATGACACCAACAACTACCACCTCGGTCTGGGTTTACCCATCACTGATCGCTGGACCCTGGAAGTGGTGGCTAACGAATATGACGCAGACATCGAGCAAACCGGTGTTGATGTACGCGGCACCCAGTATCGCCTCGATGCGCTCTATCATTTCGGCGATGACCAAAACTGGCGCCCCTACGCGGCCTTTGGTGCAGGCGATCAGCGCCTGAGCCCTGAGGGTGGCGATCCCAGCCATGAAACGCTGCTCAATGCCGGTCTCGGCCTGAAAAACCGTTTCGCACGCAATTGGGAATGGCGCACCGACGTGCGTTTGTTCAATAGTCTCGATGAAGAATATACCGATGTAGTATTCAGCACCGGTATCAGCTTCCTGTTCGGTGCAGGGGAACCGCGCCGTGCAACCCCGGCACCGGAACCCGTTGCCGCACCGACCGTGATCGAAGAAGCTGACAGCGATGGCGACGGCGTACTGGACTCCAAGGACAAATGCCCCGGCACCGCGCGCCAATACAAAGTGGACAGCGAAGGCTGTGTGCTGAAGTTGACTGAAACTGTATCGATCAACCTTGCAGTGAAGTTCGATACCAACAGCGCCGTGGTGAAAGAAGAGTACATGTCTGATATCCGCGACCTCGCCACCTTCATGAACCAGTATGAAAATACCGAAGTTACGGTCGAAGGTCACACCGACAGCAGCGGCTCTGACGCCTACAACAAAACCCTGTCACAACGTCGCGCCAATTCCGTGCGTGATGTGTTGATCCAACGCATGAACATTGAAGCGGATCGTGTGAAAGCCGTCGGTTTTGGCGAAGAGCGTCCGGTGGCGGATAACAATACCGTTGAAGGTCGCGAGCAAAACCGTCGCGTTGTAGGTGCAGTTTCAACCCGTATTACGGTGAACGAAACACGCGATTGATATGCAATGCGAGTTTGGCGTTAGGCCTTTTGTTTCGAAACCCTCAAGTCAGGGATGACTTGAGGGAGCTACAAGGATGATGCATTCGCCACATCCATGTAGCTCACCCTGCGGGCAGCTTCGCTGTGCAAATTGACTGCCCTGTCAATTTGTCATGCGTTTTTGAAACAAAAGGCCTAATGACAAACGGACTAAACCCGGCAATCGCCGGGTTTTTTTATGGCAGGAAATTTATTGCGGTAAGAAATCAAACGAATAATTCAAGGTCGTTCGCGCAACATTGGAGGCCGGGAAACTGATCAGGCGAATACGCTGTAACAGTTTTGCTTCCAGTTCCGGGTCCTGCAATTCGCTGGACACAATACTCGCATCGGAAATCTTGCCCGATGACTCGATGATAATCTTCACCACCACCTTGCCCTGCAACGCCGGATTCTGACGTAAGGCGCGGTTGTAGATAGAGAAGATCGCACCCTTGTGCTGCTCCATGACCTTGCGAATTTCTTCTTCACTGCGCGCCGCACTTTCCTGCGCCTGACCGCCGCTATCCGCCGCTGTAGTACCGGTGGATTTAGCCAGATCACTTTCCACTTTTGTGGTTTCACGACCGGACAACGCCACACCACCCGTATCGCGACTCAATGCAGCGGTATTAATTCCACCGCTGGCCGTTGTCACGCCGCTGGTCACCATCGAACGATCCACGGTAGCCGCAGTTGCCTCACCCCGTGCGACATTGGCGCTGTCGATGGCGGACACATCGAGCGACTCGCGCATCTCCATCAAGTCATCCTTGAATTGCAGCAGACCACTGGCCGCCGCTTTTTCACGCGCCTTGGCGACGTTGGGTTTTTCCGGCGGCTTTTCTTTTACCGGCTCCGGCTTTTTCTCGGGCTCGGGTTTTGGCTCTTCCGGTTTGGGCTCCTCAGGTTTTTTCTCTTCCACCTTCGGTGGCTCTACCGGCTTGGGCGGCGGCAATTCCTGCTTTTCCAGAATCACCCGCGCCAGTTGCGGCGGGAGCTTGGCTTTTTCTTCGCGGGTCTGCTCCGGCACATCAATCAGGGTAATCGGAATACTCACCACCACCAAAGCTACCAGCGCGATCCGGAGGATGCGCTTGAAACGCTCATCATCCTCGGCCGACGAACTCCAGGGCAGCAGGGTGTTGGGGGAAAGGTAAAATGCCATCAGCCCTCCGCCCCCTGCGCATCATCAGAAACTGCGGTTTGCGACACAGCGAGGGAGATATCGCGATAATCGGCGGCCGCACAGGTCGCCATGATTTTCTTCAGCAATGCATAGGGGATGGTTTGATCCCCCATGATCGTGACCGGCCGACCGGTGAGTTTTTCTTCTTCCGTCAATGGGCGGGCTTTGGATGCCTGATACTTTAACTCCGTCTCCAGCGGTGCGTATTTGTCGTCGGTGCTGGCCAATACTGAAGCCACACTCCCGATACGCTGACCGGCGACCACAATGTCCTCTGCACTGACCATCACCACCAGGTTATTTTCCGGCACTATGTCGGAAACCGACGCGGGTAATTTAATGCTCTTGTCGGTTTGCAAGACTTCTACATCCGAGGAGTTCACCAACAGGAAAAACACCAGGATGGTGAAGATATCCATCAAGGACACCAGGTTCAGTTTGGGTGCCTGGTTCATGCGGCGATGGTGTTTGGCCATACGTTTGGCGCGTAGCGATTGCTTCATGGCTGCGCTCCCTGTACGGCTGTGGTGGACTCACCTTCCGGCGCGTCCCCCAAGGAAATCTCCGGAAATAATTCCGCGTTGACTACCGAGGCCGCGACCACCGCTTTGAACGAGCGCACGGTGTCCATCGCCGTCACCACCGTCTGGTAGGACGTGTCTTTTTCCGAAAGGATGAAGATGTCTTTTTTCTCGATACCTTTTTCTTCCAGGTTGCGTTTCACTTCCTGGAGAATCATCGATAAAAGTTTGTAATCATGTTCGCCTTCCGCAGTTTTCTCGACGCGCTTCAGGCGAATGCCGGCCGGGTAATTCACATCGAGATAATCCTTGCGAATCACCAGTTCCAGTTGTTGCGGAGGTTCTTCCTCTTGCGGGGTACTGGGGTCCGCCATATCAGGCAGTTTCAAATCCAGTACCGTGGTCCGCGCGAGCACCATGCTGATCAACAACACCGGCACCAATATGATCATCAGATTCATAAAGGAGGTGACGTCGAGATCGGCTTCGCCGTGTTTGTGTCGCCTTTTAATGCGCATAACCAGTGCTACCTGTAACCATCAGATGAGTGATAGGCCGCGCCTCCAGATGGGGCTGTGACCTTGCCGGGTTTTAGGCTCGGCTCGGCGCCGCTGAATCCTGGGCGCGGTTTCTCTGGGGCATTTCCTGCACATGGGCGATGATGTTGAGGCACTTGACCCCGGCCATCTCCAGGCTGTCGATGATCTCGGTGGTTTTGGTTTGCAACATGGAATGGATCAGCAGTAACGGAATCGCGGCGATCAGACCGAAGGCCGTGGTGTTCATCGCCACCGCAATACTGGAAGACAGCAGCGCAGCTTTCTCGGCCGGGTCGGCATTGGCTACCGCACCGAAGGCGGCGATCAAGCCGATGATGGTGCCCAACAGGCCCAGCAGGGTGGCGATGTTGGCGAGGGTGGCCAGGTAAGGTGTGCGGCGTTCCAGACGCGGCATAGCCTCCATTACACCTTCTTCCATGGCCAGCTCAATGTCATCGCGACGGGGCGACTGCGCCATGCGCGCTACGCCAGCGCAGACAATGCGCGCGATAGGGGCATTGGTGGATTTGCCGGTGTTCATCACCGCCTGGTAATCGCGCTTTTGCAGCAAGGGCAGGATGCGATCAAAGGCCTGGCGGTTGGAACGTTTGGCCATGCTCAGGAACATCCAGCGCTCAATGGCGATGGCCAGACCGACCACCAGTACGACGGCGATGGGGTACATAAAGGTACCGCCTTCCTGGAAGAAACGAATTAATGTGTTCATAAAAGCACTGTCCTTCAACTGACTTAGGGGTGTAGGTGTTGTAATAAAAAGCGTTTTATTAGCTTAGCTAGTCTCGCGCCATTTTCACGGCGTATTTTTCAAAATTTGACCTGGCGCATGGGACGCTAGGGTTTTGCCTTGTTGAGCGCCGCTTCAGCCTCAAGGCTGCGACGCAGCTCTTCGCGCTCCAGATGGCCAAAAACCTCGTCATACTGACTGCTCAGGGTTTCAAATTCGATATCAGTGGCCTCCGGCGATTGCCAGGGCAGGATGTACAACACCCGGGGCTGTTCCTGGTTACCGGTGACCGTGGTTTGCAGATTGATCGTGGCTTCGCCGGTCGGGCGCGGGCGCGCAGGCTCAGATGAAGCCGCCGGTGCAGCGGCGGGCGCGGTGTCTTCTTCCTGCGCCAGGGCCGGCAGGTTCACCCCCAGCAGCAATGCCATCGTTAACCCCTGTTTTAACCAGTAAAGTTTCATGACTAGCCTCCGCTCGCGCCTAACCGGCGCTCCAGATCGACAATCCAGCCATTAACCAGCTTGTCCGGCTCCGGCAGCAATTGCTGGTAAGCCTGGTAATGTTGCAATGCCTGCTCGCTTTTGCCCATGTACAGGTCGTAGAGAATGCCCAGGTTGCGGTGGCTGGCGGGATGAAATGGCCACACCGTCAGCGCTTTTTGATACTGCGCCTCGGCAGCTGCAAAGTCGCCGGCTTCGCGTTTGAGGATAGCGAGCTGGTTGTAGGCATCCAGGTTGTTGGCGTTGGTCGCGATAGCCTGATTAAACGCCTGCTCGGCTTTATCCAGCTCACCTTTGGCCTGATACACCAGGCCCAGATTGAGATGGGCGCCGGACAGGTTGGGGTGTTGCGTGGTCAAGCGGGTCAGCAGGTTTTCTGCCTGGGGCCACTGCTTTTTTGCCATGGCGGCGATGGCGTCGTTAAACAACTGTTGCGCCTGGCGATTGATCGAGGGCTTGGTCGCCAGGTAAGGGTTGGGCGTGGGTGGTCCCGGCGGCAGGAGCGGCGATTGCGGCTGACCCGTTGCGTCTGCCGGAACCTGCTCCGCATCGGGTACATCTGCTTTTTTCGGGCCAGACGAACAGGCGGTCAGCACCAGCAGCGCCGCCAGCAACCATGCGTTAATGGATCTCATGGCTGACCTCCAGACGGGTTTCCTGCTTGTTGTAACGTCCCGGCAGCAGTTTGGCGAGCGCATCAAAGCTGCGTTTTACCCATTGGTCGTAGGTGCCTTTCCAGCTGCGCTGGGCATTAGCCTGATGAATCTCAATAGACTTTTCTTCAAAGGGATAAGCCTGTTCTTCCAGCAGGATTTCGTATTGCTCCAGCTCCAGTTCATCCAGGCCGTTGGGGCGCTGGGAGTCCATCAGGTCGCGACTCAATTGAGCATAGATTTCACCGATGCGAAAACTGGCCTGGGTGGTGAATTCGGCCACACCGTATTTCAATATCCGCTCCTGGCCTTTGAGCGCCTTATCCAGCGCGGCGCGCTTGCGTTGCAGGCTGGCCTTGAGCGGCAAGTTCAGCGGGATGCGCACAAAGTCGTCATAGGCGGGCTGCGCCAGTTCGGTCTCGGCGGAGGCCGCCAGGTAGATAGAACGGTCGGTGCGCGCATCGCCGGCAGCGGCGTTGGTATCTATGATCTTCTGCAACCAGAATTGGCGGCGCGTGCCATCGCCGGTATCGGCATATAACTCGGTCAGCCGATGTTGCGCTTCCAGATTCTCCGCCAGGGGGCGCGGGTAGTTATCGGCGTAGCGGGTATATTGCTCGATAGCGCGGTTGCGGTCACCGGACTTGTCGTACAGCTCAGCGCCCATAATCAGGGATTGGCGCTTCACATCCGGATCGGTGCTGGTGCGTTCCATCACCAGCAATTCATCTGCAGCCTGCTGCCATTTGCTCTGGTTCTGGTACACCACCACCAGCTTGGCCGGCAGGCTCGCCGCCAGTTCGTGGCTGGGATATTGCTGACGGAAGGACAACAACACGCGCTCGGCATCAACCCAGCGCTCCTGTTCAATCAGGTAGGTACCCGCATCGTAACGGGCTTTGATGGCCACGTCGGTATCCGGCGTGACTTCGGTGATGCGCAGCAACTGGGTGATGGCATCATCTTTTGCGCCCGCCGTTAGCGAAGCCTGCGCCTGTTGGTAAATACTTGCCGCAATTCGCTCACGCACATCCTGCTGGGTCGGCGCACCGGGGGTTTGGCCGTAAGTGGGTAATAACTTCAGTACCTGCCAGTAAGCCTGTTCAGCGGCGGGATACTGTTGGAGATCGAATTGGCTGTGGCCCAGCACCAACCAAGAGCTGAATAACAATTGGCCATCGGGCTGGGGTTGCCAGGCAATAACCCGCTCCGCCACCGCGATGGCTGAGACCTGATCCCCCTGATTCAGCAGTTCCGGCGCCGCCTGTGCCAGGACCGTTACGGCACGCGGGTCGGTCGGGTAGACCTCGGCAAAGCGCAGGGAATTGTCGATCTTGCGTTGCTGCCATTGTTGGCGCACTTCGCCCAGATTGGGTTGGGTTTGATCGATCAGCTCCTGCGACAACAGTACCGCTGAATAAGCCGCCTCGGCCCCATGGATCGGACTGCGGTATTCGTAAGCGACCTTCTCGTAAGACATCAATGCCTGGGCCAGATCGCCGGCTTCGTACAGGGATTCCGCCAGCAGGAACGTCATATCCGCCGCTTTGGGGTCCTGGGGAAAGGTTTGTACAAATTCGCGATACCACAGCGCCGCACTGGCATAAGCCGCAACCGCCTGATTACTGGCGGCCTGCTGTTCACGCGGGTCGGTGAGGGTCTGGCTGTTGGCTTTAAGCTGTTGCGCTTCGGCGTGTTCGTAAGCCGCCAGTTCCTGCAAGGATTCATGCAGGTAAGCGCGGGCGGTGTTGCTGAGGGCGCCGTTGCGCTCGGTCCAGAAACGGCTGGTAATGCCGTAGCGACGCACAAAGTCCTGCTTGGCCGGCAGGATCAAACTGGGGAAGTTGCCCTGCTCGTAAGTCTGGATGGTCTTGATGCTGAAGTCCGGCGCGAAGTCCGAATTGGGATTGTTTTCCACAAAATGGTTATAGGTTTCAGCACTGTCGTTAAAACGTTTCTGTTCCAGGTACAACTGGCCCAGTTGCTCGTACAACAAGTGCTGGTACACCTTGGGCCCAACTTCTGTTTGCAGGTCGGTAATCGAGGCCGCACCATCGAGGTAAGACAGCGACAGGCCCATCACCCGCAGGGTATCGCCCACCAGATTACTGCGCGCTGGCCCCAGATCTGCCATCGCCTGGCTTACCTGATCCGGTTGTTTGGCAGAAGCCAAGAGCTGGTCCAGAACCTGGGCAAAGGCGTGCAGGGCCAGGTCATAGTCGCCGCGTTTGAATTGCGACCAGCCCTGCATATAGAGCGCATTTTGCTTGAAGGTGTCATCGTCACCCGCCACCACGCTGCGGTAATGGCTTTCCGCCGCGGCATAGTCCCCGTCGGAAAAGGCTTTTTCCGCACGGCGGAACTGGGTTTCGGACATAAAGGGTGAATCGGGATGGTTCTGCGCCAGTTCATCCAGTACCGCTGCTGCTTCGGCATTGCGGCCGTCCAGTGCGTAAGCCTTGGCCAGCTTGTAGCGCAGCTGATCAATATCCACACCCTGGGTCGGTTGGGGCTTGCTGGCTTCGTAGTCAATCAGTTCGCGGTACATGGCGATGGGGCGGTCGTATAAGCGACGCAGGTCGGTCGCTTCGGCTTGCTCCCGCTCGCTGCGGGCCATCTCCAGATCCGCCAGGCGCAGCAGGATTTGCTGGCGCAGGGCCGGCTCTTCCGCTACTGCCAAAGCCTTGCGGTAGCTGGCTTCAATGCGGTCAATCTCGATCACCTCGACCGTCTTGGCCGCATTGGGCAGGGTGGCGGGGGGCAATTCTGCCAGGGTGCCTTCGCGTTCCTCGCTGCCGCCGAACAGGCCGCAGCCGGTCATGAGCGATACGCCGACACAGGCGATGTAGATAAGACGGAAGCGACTCATGGGGCTTGCTTCCTCAGTGCCTTGTCGTACAGGCGCGCCACCGCCAGGTGGGATTGGGCCAGGTAGGCCGTAAGCCGTTTCTGGTGGCCGGCCAACTGACGATCTACCTGTTCGCGCAACGCCTCGGCGCGAATGTCGATTACCCGCTCGGCTTCAACGAGTTGATCCTGGGTTTCATTCTGCAACTGGCGAATCCGCGCCATCATCGGGCGAATGTCCAGGTTGGTCGAGGTAATGGCGTCGATACGGCGCGAGGTTTCATCCAGTTGCGCCAGGGCTTCATCAATCTGCTGGCGATGTTTCTCGTTTGCCCACAAACGCTCCGGGAATTGTTGAGCTGCTTGCCATAGCAGGATACCGCGATACATACGCAGGCTTTCGGCATAGTCACTGGTGTCCTCACCGGATTGCGCCATGCGCTGCAAGGTTGTCTCAGAGCGTTGCACCATCTCGTAGAGTTCGCGGCTGTTATCGTCGGCTAGCGCCATAACATCGTTATTGTCGATGATCCGCTGCAAACGCGCGGCCAACTGGTCACGTTCTTGCTGCAACACCACGCGCTGCTGGTCGAGCGCCTGTTGCGCGAGGCGCTGCTCCTGTTGTTGGCGCAGCCGCTGTTTTTCTTCCAGCAAGTCGGCGTAGATATCCAGCTTGGGTTGCCAATCCTGCAACACCTTGCGCAGCCGCAGGAGGTCGCGCAGGTCCAGCACAGCGGTCTGGAATTCATTCTGGGCAAAGAGTTCGGTGAGGTAGGCGGAACGGGTTTTGATCACGCTGGTGCGATCCAGCTTGAGCCAGTTCTGCCCGTCATCAGTGACCACGGCGGTCAGGATCGTGGGATCGGTGACCGGGTCAGCGGCCGCTGCATCCAGTTCTTCCGTAGTGACTGGTCTGGCGCCGACAATCGTCAGGAGTTCGCCTTTGGTGAGCGTAGCGCGCATATCCTGCACAAGTTCGATCTCGGCGGTTAGCAGGGACTCGGCGGTTTCGTACGCTGATAACGCGTCACCCTCGGCGCCCATCTTTTCATAGGCAAAGGGCAAGGCCAGCAGGGATTCCTGCACCGGCGGATAGATCAGGCTGCGCTGGCGCAATACCTGCCAGGGGCGGATCGCCAGCTCGTAATCTTCCTGCTCCACTGCCGCCCAACCGTAACCCAGGAGCGCCTGATTCGATTGCGATCCGCTGAGCAAGACTTTGCTGAATTGTTCAATGGCGGAGGTGTAATTGCGGCGCAGTAAAAAGGCGTAGCCCATGGCGGTGTGGGCTTTGTCTTGTAATGTCCAGTATTCGGCGCGCAGGCGCGGATTTTCCGGAACATCCAGCTTGACCAGCTCACGGTAATAACTGCTGGCCTGCATGTAATCCCCGGCGCGGGCGTAGGCGGAACCCATGTTGTAAAGCGCGTAGGGACTCCAGTTACCCAGTTGTTCCTGGTTCAAGCGCTTGAGGGGGATGGGAGTAAGTTGGTCGCGGCGGATTTGCAGGTTGATCTGCAACGCACGCATCTCGCCGGTCAGGACCGGGCTAAAGTCAGCGCTGACGCGGGCAAAACTCTGTTCGGCCTCGTTCCAGTTGCCGCGAATGTAATGCAGCTTGCCCAGATAAAACCACGCGGCATCACGCACCCGCTGGGGTCGCTTCTCGCCCTGCAACAGGTCTTGGAACAAGCGCTCAGCATGGTGCTCCATGCCGAACGCCAGGCTGATCCCCGCCGCCATTAACTCCGGGTTATCGGCGTGGCCCTGGATACCGTCACGACTGTCCGCCACCATCAGTTCGGTCAACGCGCTGAGATAATCCTGCTGGTAGTAGTGATACAGGGACACGCCATAACGCAAGTCGGCCACCGAGGTTTTGGGCTCCTCAGCCGCGAGGCTTACCTCAGGCAAGAGGCACAAAGCGACGGACAGCCATCCGCGACACCAGCGCGAAGCGGCGGCCATTGCCATGCAGCCACGCCCTTGCCGCGCGTGTCGGTTATGGAAAACTACATCTGCCATTCTTTGATATCGAAGACGGGTTGCAACTGGGCGGTAGAGTCGATGATGCGCAATTCAAGCACCAGGGGCGACTGGGTTTTATTCACGGTCAATTTCGCACCGCGTTTGTAATCCTGGTGAGGACCGCGACCGGTAAAGAAAGCCGCAATCTCATGCTCACCGGATTTGAGATTACCGATATACAACCGCTGCACACCACCGCGATAAAGCGCATCCACCTGTTTATCGGTGTACAGCTCGCTGGCGACCAACTGGCCGTCGATCTCCAGCTTGATAGCATCCAGGGAAAAATATTGGCCGAGGTCCATGGAGACATAGATCGCCACCTGGCTGCTGGCCGGGTAGAGCAATTCTTCTTCGAGGATCAGCAGGTCGCGGTTGAGGGTCAGCACCGCTTCTTTGAGGTTTTCCAGTTCCGGCGCAATGGGTGCCTGTTGCATGGATTCCCCCGCCTCAGTCTGGGCGCCGGCGGGTTGCCAGAGGAAAACGAGGAACAGCGCCGTCACCAGCCATCGCACTGGCAGCTTCCCCAAGGTCGTGATCATTACCGTCTCTCCACTCTATTCTTTGCGGGTGTTATTTCCGGAAGCAATTAGCGAGCGCTGTTGTTAGATGCGACAGCGGAGGCTCATTCTAGAAGCCCGACACATTCTTGGATGTGAACGCCAGCACACTTGCCCCTGCACTGGCGGGTATTTTTTGTCATCCGATCAAACACTGCTCAATCGGCTTCATCAATTGCCAGCACTTAGGATAGCCGAGTTTTGGCGTGCTAATCGATTTGTTATCGATCTTGTGGATCAGGTAGCGCTTCCGGCGGCGCCAGCCCCTGGCTGTAATGCACCTTGCCTTCTGCGGTGATAATAATTGCATCAAAACCGGGCATTTTTTCGATCAATTCCAAGCCTTTTTCCACCCCCAGTACAAACACTGTTGTGGACAGCGGATCAGTATCAAACCCCTGCGGACCGATGATGCTGACGCTCGCAATGCCCTGGGTGGATTTACCCGTGCGCGGGTTGAGGATGTGATGCACCCGCTGGCCATCGCTGTCGATGAAGTACCGTTCGTAATCGCCGGACGTAGAAATCGCGCAATCGATCAAAGGCAGCTTGATGGCGACGCTGTCCTCAGCGCGCGGATGTTTAATCCCCACAATCCAGGGCCGCCCGAGTTTGTCGCCCATCACCCGACTGTCGCCACCCGCCGAAATATTGGCGTGGGCGATGCCCCGTTGTTGCAGGATCTCGATACCGCGATCCACCGCGTAACCCTTGGCAATCCCGCCCAGGTCGATATAAACCTTGGGGTGGGTGAAATAGAGCGTGCCGGCAGCTTTATCGAGCTTGACGAATTCGTAGTTAATCGCCGGTAGCAGCTCTTCCGCCTGGCGTTCACTGGGCTTCAGTTTTGCGCGGTAATCGTAATAGCGCCCCAAAGAAGCAAAGGTGATATCGAAAGCACCACCGCTCACGCGACTGTAGTAGAGGGATTTATCAATCAGGCGGGTCAGTTCAGGGGAAATACTCAGCGGCTTTGCAGCGCTGGCTTTGGGAGCAAGGCGATTCGCGCGGGACAACTGGCTGGTGTCGATATAAGGACTGAATTCCCCATCAATGCGCCGCATCTCATCCATCACCGCTTTTACCGCCGCCTTGCCTGTAGCATCATCCTCAGCCCAGAGGGTAACGCTTACGCGGGTGCCCATGATGTCCTGTTGATCTGCGTGCCATTCAGCAACAGCGGAAGTGCTTGCCAACCAAATAAGCGTCATCAGAATCGTACGCACAGATTTACTCCATAACCAGCTAATGGCCACAAAAGGAGCTGGATTATCGCGCGCTACTTCGTTAAATACCACCTCAGGCCTAACTGGATCAGATAGGCGGTTCTGGATGGCGATTAGCATCAAAAAACGGGGGACTTCGAGCATCCTTGCCCTTCGATTAAATCGGGTTTTATAAAGTGCGCCGATTCAATTAATGGCCAGTAAATCGGGCTCTTCTGGGGCACAGTTGGCAAAGCCCATATTAGGCACCAGTTTTATCTCTCCGGCCAAGGTTAAAAACATGGTTCTCCGACAGGATTCCTTAATAACCTGGCCACGCTCTATTTTCTTTTTGCCATCCTCCAGATAACGAATCGTCATCTGATTTGGGGCCGCTGGCGTTAGATATCCGTGGTAATGCTGGAAACCTATCTGCATGGACTCCTGATATAGCTTGCGCACGGTTTCCTGAAAGTATTTGCCTTCTTCGTTCAACCAAAACTGCGATGATTCCCCTTCACCCAGAGGATCAGAGACGATAACGATTAATCGCTCGCGCGGATCAGGTCCTTTCTTCTTACGCTTGGATGTTTTTTTTACTTTCCTGGATTTTTTATCAGTAACCAAAGACAGATCATAAAACATCAATTGATGGTAAAGGATTAGTGTTTGTTGACTTTGGGTAAGAAAGAAAACCGGCTTTGTTCTCACAGACCATTGGCTGGCGGGATCGGCTTCGGGCGTAACATTTACATTAAATGTATGGTCCGGCGCGAGCTTAAGCTGGTCAAACTGCATAGA
>DATJLH010000046.1:0-3522 GCA_035490615.1 Cellvibrio sp. | reverse complement strand
GGCATCGTAGATATATTCCACGGTTCCGGCAGAACGATAATTGACGGCTTCACCTAAGCTCTTCGAGGCCGCCAATAATTTTTCGCGTGTGGCGGCGGGGAGGTTGGGTGCGGGTGTTTCTTCTACCACTTTCTGGTTGCGCCGTTGCAGTGAGCAATCGCGTTCGCCCAATGCCAACACCTTGCCTTTGCCGTCACCAAAGATTTGCACTTCCACGTGACGGGCGTTATCGACAAAGCGTTCAAGGAACACGCCGCTGTCACTGAAGAAGTTTTGCCCGAGGCGTTTCACTGTTTCATAGGCTTCGACTAAGGCCGCTTCATCGTTGCAGCGGGTTAAACCGATACCGCCACCACCGGCGGTGCTTTTCAGCATGACGGGGTAACCTAAACTGGCGGCGGCGCTGACGGCCTCTTCAACGGAGCCTAATAACCCGGTGCCCGGTGTTAATGGCACGCCGGCTTTTTCAGCGATTTCACGGGAGGTATGTTTTAAACCGAATTCGCGAATCTGTTGTGGCGTGGGTCCGCAAAAGGCAATGCCCGCGGCTTCGCACTGTTCGCAAAATTTTACGTTTTCGGATAAAAAACCATAGCCGGGAATAATTGCCTGTGCGCCGGTTTCTTTCGCGGCGGCGAGGATGCGGTCTACCTGCAGGTAACTTTCGGCAGCGGTGTTACCGCCGAGGCACACGGCCATATCACAGGCGGACACATGCGCGCTGTTGCGATCCGCATCGGAATACACCGCGACTGATTTTACGCCCATTTCTTTCAGTGTTTTGGCGATGCGTACGGCAATCTCGCCGCGGTTTGCAATCAGGACTGTATGAAACATCATGGTTCTCCGATGCGTGTTTAGTTGTGTTTTTTTTCGGGTTCTGTTGTCGGATTACGGCGCTGTCGCGCCTAATTCGACCTACGGTCATATCCGTTTTTTTTGCGTATGCCGGCGTACGGTCGCGCAGGTTTTGTAGGTCGGATTAGCCAACGGCGTAATCCGACAAATCCGTGCAGCGACGAAAAGCGCGCTTCGTCATCACTTCGCCAATGATTGGATATACGCCCGCCATCCACCCAATTGCGTAATATCTTTTGCACCCTCGACCGCCGCGCCTTCGCAAATAAAACCTTTCACCTCGCGCCCGTCTTTTAAGGTCAAGGTGCCGATGCCCAAAGGCGCGGGAATCAAGGCAACAAAACTGCCGAAGTGGTGCATCGGTACATCCCATAACTCCACAATAATTTCCGCTCCTTTATCGTGGGTGCGAATCAATCCGGGTTTGGGCGGTGTGGTGTTGGGTAAAGCGAAGAGGCGATAACAATCGGCGGTAAACGTGCTTTCCACAAAGCGCGCCTTGCGCTCAGTCAATTGCGTATTCAGTGGCATACCAGTGAGATGCGCACCGACCACTGCAAGCCGTACATAACCGGAGGGAACCTGTGAGCTGATGTCGGTTTGTGGCGCAACACGGCGCGTAGCGCCTAATGTCCAGGGCGCGGCTTTTGCCCAGCGTTTTCCAAATTCCGCGAGCGCGGCGTCTTGCCAGGCCGGTGCAATCAGGGTGATGCCGAAGGGCAAACCGTCGTTGCGCAATCCGGCGGGTAAGGCGAGTGCAGAACAATCCGCGAGATTGACAAAATTGGTCCAGGTACCCAGCTGGCTGTTGACGATCACCGGGTCGGCTTCAACCTCGGCAATGGTTGGCAAACGCGGTGCGGTGGGAACTAACAGTGCGTCCACGGACGCCATTTGGGTTTGAATCGCACGGGCTAAATCGGCGCGGCTGTATTCAGCGTTGTAAGCATCCGTTGCCGTGAAATTTACGGCTTGTTTGATAATGCCGCGCACCACGGGATTCATTTGCTCCGCATGCTCCGCCATAAATTCCGCGATGGCCGCATGGCGCTCCGCCACCCAGGGGCCGCCATAAAGTAATTGCGCCAGGGTTTGCATGGGCGTGAAATCGATGGGAATTAATTCAGCGCCCAATTCGATAAGTTGCGCGAGGGTTTTATGCCAGGCGAATTCGGATTCGCTATCACCAAACCACACCAGTTCGGCGGGAATACCAAAGCGCGGTTTGCTCGCAAAAAACGTGGCCGGTGTGGGTGCCGTGCGTGAATAACCATCGGCGGGATCAAAGCCCTCTATCACGCGCGCGACTTGCTCGGCGTCATCCACCGTCAATGAAAAAATCGATACACAATCCAGGCTGCGACACGCGGGCACTACGCCCAGGGTGCTGAAACGACCTTTGGTAGGTTTCAGGCCGACGATATTGTTGAACCCGGCAGGCACGCGGCCGGAACCTGCGGTATCCGTGCCGAGACTGAAGGGAAATAAACCGGAGGCAACCGCAACGGCAGAGCCGGAACTGGAACCGCCGGACACGTAATCCGGGTTAAAACTATTGGGCACAGCACCATAAGGCGAGCGTGTGCCGACAAGCCCGGTAGCGAACTGATCGAGATTGGTTTTGGCCAATACAATGGCACCGGCAGCACGCAGTTTGGCGACGCTGGTGGCATCGGCACTGGCGATGTAAGTAAAGGCGGGGCAGGCGGCGGTGGTGGGAATACCGGCAACATCAATATTGTCTTTCACCACAAAAGGCACACCGTATAGCGGCAGCTTCAAGGCATCGGCGCCGGCAGCGTTAAGCTGATCCAGTTGCGCATCCAGCTCGGCGGCGGAAAGAATATAAATCCAGGCGGGATCATCGCCCCGTAATTGTTGGCGCAATGCATGCAGCGCAATGCGCGGGTCTACTGTTTGTTCGCGGTAGGCGCTCAGCCACTCGCCGATGGTCCAACCCAATTGGTCACTCATTATTGTTCCTGCCACTCATGCACGGGGTGGATGCCCCATTGAAATACCGTCTTGTATGCAAGATGGTATTCAGCAGAAACTGTGCCAAAGGATTTTTGATGGGCGGATTTTGCGGCTTGATGTGGGAAAAATATTGCTAAATCAATACGTTAAATGACGGAGGGAGTTGGCCCCATGGAGATTTTGGCGAGAGTTTTTATGAGATTCCTTGCGCTGCATTTGTGCAGGTGATGGCCTTTGTTGTGCCAGGACGGTGCAAGGGAGGAGCGATTGCTTGTCTCAATTTCGGGGAATATTGAGATATCCGGGGGAAAGGACTATAGTCAACTCAAATTTTGTGAATTTTGAGATAAAGATGATTAAAACCCCGCCTCCAGCGTCTGAGCTGCCGCAGGACCCGCTTCGTTCCGTGGCGGAAGCAGGCTTGGAGAATTCATTGATATACGCGAATTACGTTTCGCCAGTGGACGAGCGGGGAAGGTACTTACCGTTTGACGAATTTCGCCATCGGGTTCCTAAATCGCTGCAAGTCAATCTCGCATGGGCGCTGTTGAAGCGCGCACGTAACACATCAAGCGAGTCGCTATTCGGTGTTATCCCATCCCTGCCCAAGTTGGGTTTGCTTCTTATCAGCAATATTCAAAAGACCATCTCGCTCGTTGACCAAACCACAACATCAGCCGCCCTCGA
>DATJLH010000045.1:0-13054 GCA_035490615.1 Cellvibrio sp. | reverse complement strand
CATTGCATTGGACCCCACCGATGACCGGCGTGTGTATATGACCACGGGCGTTACCGCGAACAGCCTGTCCAACCTTGGGCGCTTGTACATATCCACTGATCGCGGCGATAACTGGCAGTTTGTCGATCTGCCATTCCCGGTGGGCTCCAACAATAGAGGTCGTGCGATTGGTGAGCGCCTGATGGTGGATCCTAACAATCCATCCATCCTGTTCTATGGTTCGCGTACCGCCGGTTTGTGGAGGAGTGGTGATCATGGTCAGAGCTGGCAGCAAGTGCAATCTTTATCAACGCTGATAATGAGCCAGTCACAGATTAGCGACAATCAGGGCGGCACTCCAATCGGTGTTCAGCAAGTCATTTTTGACACGGCCACCACAGGAAGCGGCAGTGCAACGCAAACCATCTATACCGCTGTTGCGCCTGACTATGCCGCCCTGGCTGGCCTGAGCCACAGTGTGTTCAAGTCAACTAATGGCGGCGCCAGCTGGACGGGTGTGAATACACCGGTGCAGGGGTATCACATTCCTCACTGGGTGCGAGCTGAAGATGGGATGATGTATGTCGCATTCACCAAAACTACCGGCCCAGGTGCAGATGGTCCGGCGGCACTTTACAAATTTGATGGCATCAACTGGACCTTGCTCAAGAGTTATGAAAAAACCGAATGGACCAACTATGGCATAGGCGGTGTTTCAGTTTACGGCACGGGTTCATCCACCCGTATTGTCCTGGGCATCACCAACTCTTGGGGCGATTGGGAAGGTAAACCCACCGTACAAATTTCTGACAACGCAGGAGTCACCTGGCGCGAGATAGGCTCGTCTACGCCACGCATACCCTCTACCGAGTCTTTCACCGGTTGGCTGGATGACATTGAGATTAACCCGGGCAACCCTGAGCATATTTTCATAGTGCATGGTGGCGGCGTATGGGAAACCAAAAACGCCTCTGCGACCAAGCCAACCTGGAGTGAAAGAGTTGACGGCATCGAAGAGGTTGCCACTCTGGCACTTATGACACCGCCTCCTGGGGCTTCCTATAGCTTATTAAATAGCTCGGGAGACGTAGGCACGCTGGTTCATACCGATCTGGCGGTTAAGCCGACCCGCAATACAGGGACGAGCTTCAAGAATGGCCTGAGTACCGACATGGCATGGGAGACCCCTTCCTACATCGTAACTATAGGCAGTAAGCATTGGGGTGGCGCAAATCCAGGTGCCTTCTATTCAACCGATTCAGGCGTTACCTGGAATACCTTTGCCTCGCTTCATCCACAAGGGCTGACTAATCAAGAGGATTTTTCCAGCTTGGCGGTGATGAAAGCCAATCATGTGATCTGGGCGCCCAGCAATTCAGTTCCAGCCTATACCACCAATAACGGTGGTAGTTGGAACTATACCGACCTGCCCATTCTGCCGGAGGGCTGGGGGCGCAGCTATCGTTTGGCCGCCGATCGCAAAAACGCCAACAAGGTATATGCCTATGATTCGGGCGGCGGCTGGTGGGGGCCTGCACCCACATTCTTCTACTCAACAGACGGTGGCCAAACTTTCACTGTCAGCAGTCAGTTCAGCAGCCTCAGTGCGCGCCCTGAGTTTTTTGGTACCGCCTCTATGGCGGTGAACCCGAACGCCGAAGGCCATATTTGGTTGGTTGATGGGCACAGTATTTACCGTTCATTCGACTCGGGTATTACCTGGACCAAACTGAACGCCGCCGCATCCCTCTGGGGTTCCAATTCACAAACACCTGAAATCTTTGGCGCAACCTCAATCGCGCTGGGTAAAGCACCGGCCGGCGCGGCTTATTCTGCGTGGGTGTATGTCATTGGTGTGATTGATGGTGTGTGGGGCCTGCACCGTTCCGAGGATGGAGGCAACAGCTGGACGCGGATCAATGACGACAAACACCAGTTTGCCGGTATGGGCACCCTGGCTGCCGATCACAATATTGTTGGCCGGGTGTTTTTTAGCGGTAACGGCCGCGGCATTTTCTTTACCCAGTAATCCAACTGGATGTCGAACTGTAGATGTTGTTAAGGACTTGTAAAGATGCGTAGATCTCGTGGCCAAGCAATATATAGCAGGCTAACCTCTAGTCTTGATCGCAGAGAGCGTATGTAGCAACCCAATAACAACAACATCAGGTCAATATATATATGAGTAATCCATTAGACCGCCGCGCCCTGTTGCGCGGCGCCGTCGCCAGTGCGTTGGGGCTTTCGAGCCTGGCGGCGCTGGGTACGAAAGCGCAGTCAACCACCCCATCCACACAGAACACCAGTCACGCGGCCCTGAAAGGCAATATTCGCCACTCGGTCGCGCGCTGGACGTTCAATTTCCTCACCCTTGAAGAACTCTCCCTGGTCGTCCGGCGCCTGGGCTTTTCTGCCATTGACCTGGTCGGCCCCAAAGAGTGGCATATCCTCAAACAGCACGGTGTGGACTCCTCCATGTGTAACGGCGCCGAGCTGAATCTGGAGGATGGCTGGGGCGATAGCCGATTTCATCAACCCCTCATTGAGCGCTATCGCGAACACATCGATCTGGTCGCCGATGCGGGCTACAAAAACCTGATTTGTTTTAGTGGCAACAAGCGCGGTGCAGATCCGGAAGCGGGCCTGAAACAAGCCACCAAAGGTTTGAAAAAAATACTCGCGCAAGCTGAAAAGCGCGGTGTGGTGTTACAGATGGAGCTGTTTAACAGCAAGGTCGACCATCCCGATTATTTTGCCGATAACTCCGCCTGGGGTATTGAACTGTGCAAACGCCTGGACTCGCCCAATTTCAAGCTGCTTTACGACATCTACCACATGCAGATCAGCGAAGGCGACATCATTCGCACTATCCAGAACCATCATCAATATTTTGGTCACTATCACACCGCCGGTGTGCCGGGACGCAACGAGATAGATGACACCCAGGAGCTGTACTACCCGGCCATAGCACGCGCCATTCAGGCAACAGGTTTTACCGGTTATGTCGCGCAGGAATTCATGCCCAACCGCGCTACCACGGCAGAGAAAATTGAATCCTTGCAGGCCGCTATTCGTATTTGCGATGTTTGATCCACTTGAAGAGTATTGCCATGTCTACACAACATTTTGACGCCATCGTCGTTGGCTCCGGTATCAGTGGCGGCTGGGCCGCTAAAGAACTCACTGAAAAAGGGCTGAAAGTCCTGCTGCTCGAACGCGGGCGCAATATTGAGCACATCAAAGACTATGTAAACGCTACCAAAGAGCCCTGGGATTATGAACATCGCGGTCGCCCTACCCAGGAAATGAAAGAAAAGCACCCCGTACTGAAACGCGACTTCGTGCTCAATGAAGAAACCCAGGGCATGTGGGCCAACGAGCAGGAAAACCCCTACGTCGAGAAAAAGCGCTTTGACTGGTACCGCGGCTACCATGTGGGTGGCCGTTCGTTGTTATGGGGCCGCCAAAGCTACCGTTTAAGTCAGCGGGACTTTGAAGCCAACCTGCGCGAAGGCATCGCTGTTGACTGGCCCATTCGCTACGAAGACATGGCGCCCTGGTACGACTACGTGGAACGCTACGCCGGTATTGCAGGCACGCGCGAAGGCCTGGATCACTTGCCCGACGGTCAATTTCTACCGCCCATTGAACTCAATATCGTGGAAAAAGATGTCGCCGCCCGCATCAAAAAAGCCTATGCCGGCAAGCGGTTAATGATCAACAGCCGCACCGCCAATATCACTGAACCCAAACCGGAACAGGGGCGGGTTAACTGCCAATATCGCAACAAGTGCTGGCTCGGCTGCCCCTTTGGTGCCTACTTCAGCACCCAGTCATCTACCCTGCCCGCTGCCATGAAAACCGGCAACCTTACCTTGCGCCCCTTTTCTATTGTCAGTCAGGTGCTTTACGACAAAGACAAAAAGCGCGCACGCGGCGTAGAGGTGATCGATGCAGAAACCAACCAAACCTACGAATTTACCGCCAATGTGATTTTCCTCAACGCCTCCAGCTTTAACTCCACCTGGATTTTGATGAATTCCGCCACTGACATCTGGCCCGATGGTTTGGGCAGCAGCAGCGGTGAACTGGGCCACAACGTCATGGATCACCACTTCCGCGTCGGCGCGGGCGGTGTAGTGGAAGGCTTTGACGACAAGTATTACTACGGTCGCCGTCCCGCCGGTTTCTACATCCCCCGCTTCCGTAATCTGGGTGATGAAAAGCGCGACTACCTGCGTGGTTTTGGCTATCAGGGTGCCGCGAGCCGCGAAGGTTGGGATCGCAACATCGCCGAATTAGGCATAGGCGCCAACCTGAAAAATGCCCTTGCTGAACCGGGCGCGTGGACCATCGGCATGACAGCCTTCGGTGAAATGCTGCCGCACCACGACAACCGCATCTACCTGGATCGAAGCGTTAAAGACAAATGGGGCCTGCCCGTACTGGCGATGGATGTAGAAATCCGCGCAAACGAACTGGCCATGCGCAAAGACATGATGCAAGACGCGGTAGACATGCTTGAAGCGGCGGGCGTCAAGAACGTAAGAGGCAGCGACTGGGGCTACGCCCCGGGTATGGGTATTCACGAAATGGGTACCGCACGTATGGGACGCGATCCCAAAACCTCCGTGCTCAACGGCTTTAACCAGGTGTGGGACGCACCCAACGTGTTTGTTACCGACGGCGCGGCCATGACCTCCGCATCCTGCGTAAACCCATCACTGACCTATATGGCACTTACCGCACGCGCAGCAGATCACGCCGTGAAAGAACTGAAAAAGGGGAACCTGAAATGAACCGCCGCGAACTCCTCGCCCTGATTACCGCCGCCACGGGCACCGCCATGATCGGCAGCACCGCACTCCTCAGCGGCTGCGCCACCACCGCGCCAGCACCGGCCAACTTTTCCAGGGAAAATATTGCGCTGCTGGACGAAATTGCGGAAACCATCTTGCCGCGCACCGACACCCCGGGCGCCAAAGATGCAAAAGTTGGCGAATTCATGAATGTGTACGTGACCGACTGTTACACGCTGGACGAGCGCGCCATCTTTCACAAAGGTTTGCTCACGCTGGAAGCGGAATGCCGCAAAACCTACGGCCGCAGTTTTATGGCGTTAACACCAGCAGAGCGCACCGCCTATATCAACCAACTTGACCAGGACGCACGCGCGACCGTCCTTAACGGCGGTATTCACTACTTCACCATGATCAAACAACTCACCCTGTTCGGTTTCTTCACCTCCGAGGTCGGCGGTACGCAGGTTTTGCGTCACATACCAATACCCGGCCGCTACGATGGGGCACTAGCTTACAAACCGGGTGATCGGGCTTGGGCGACACGGTAAAAAAATGAACGAAAAAATTTTTGACTAAATGAAATAGTTTTTTGGAGAACCTGTAATACATCAACTTGTGTATTGCCTTTGATAATAATCAGATTCACCTCTCTCGTCTGCAGTTATAACTATTATGTAGCTGCAGACATTTGATATCAGTAGATTCCATACTGACGCAGCACCCGCCTTATTTTAGTGAACATATTTTTGCGACCATAAAAGCCCATCATCTTTTCATAGCAGTTTCGGACTGCTAATCGCAGGATCGAGCAGTGCCCCGTGTCAGGCACCATGAGATCATTTGCTCGTACCTCAATCTCAATCCAACTATCACTACAACACCGGAGACCACCATGTCCAAATCTGGCCTTGACGCATTGTTGCGTCCAGAAGATAGCATCCTTGTTCTTATCGACCACCAACCTTACCAATTCACTAATCTGAATAGCCATGAGCCGACCATGATCATCAACAATGTTGTTGGTCTCGCCAAGGGTGCAAAAGTATTCAATGTGCCGACCATTCTGACGACAGTGATCGAAGAGCGCGGCGGTTACCTTATTAAAGGGCTGCAGGACGTTTTCCCTGAGCAGAAACCGATTGATCGCACCTTTATCAATACCTGGCAGGACCCCAAGGTGACGGACATCGTGAAAAAGAGCGGGCGTAAACAACTGATCATCGCCGCCCTGTGGACCGAAATCTGTCTGGCCATGCCAGTTATCCAGGCGCTTGGTGAAGGATACGATGTTTTTATTGTCACTGACGCCTCTGGTGGTACCTCACTCGAAGCCCATGAAATGGCTGTGCGTCGCATGGTTCAGGCCGGGGCTGTCCCGATTACCTGGATGGCTGTCGTCTCCGAGTGGCAACGTGACTGGGCTCGTGAAGAGACCGGCGCAGGCCTTGCAGAACTTCTTGCCGAACATGGTGGCGCGAGTGGGGTTGCATTTGCCTGGGAGATGCAACTTCTCGCCGCGCGTGCCAAATCGGGCGTGTAGTAATGCCCGGTATTACTGCGAGCGTTGTTGTTGACAGAGAGTCTGTTCGTCTTGCTATGACAACGATGCATTCTTAATAACTCTCAAAGGAAAATTGCTATGAGTAATTCGAAATTAGAAGTCCTTACTCCACATAACTGTCAATTGATCATCATTGACCACCAACCACAAATGGCATTCGGTGTGCAAAGTATTGATAGGCAAACGCTTAAGAACAACGTGGTTGGCTTGGCGAAAGCCGCCAAGATATTCAACATTCCTACAACGATTACAACCGTGGAGACAGAAAGTTTCTCCGGTCATACCTATCCTGAAATCCTGGCGGTGTTTCCTGAAGCGCCACTCCTTGAACGCACCTCCATGAACTCCTGGGACGACCAAAAGGTACGCGACGCCTTAAAATCCAACAGTCGCAATAAGGTCATTGTGGCTGGGCTTTGGACTGAAGTGTGTAACACCACCTTTGCGCTGTCAGCGATGTTAGAGGGTGGTTACGAAATTTACATGGTGGCTGATGCGTCCGGCGGTACGAGCTTGGCCGCACACGATTATTCGATGCAGCGAATGATACAAGCAGGTGTTGTACCAGTGACCTGGCAACAGGTGTTATTGGAATGGCAGCGAGATTGGAAAAATCGTGACACCTATAATGCAGTTATGGATTTGGTAAAAGAGCATTCAGGTGCTTACGGGATGGGCGTTGACTACGCTTACACCATGGTTCACAAAGCGGAAGAGCGTGTTAAACACGGTCAGGTTCTACCACCGCAAGCGGCCAATGTTTAAGTGCCGGAGTTTTCAGGCCCTCCCATACGCTGGCAAATATGCCAGCGCACTTTTTATTTTTTCTTCGTTTACACACGCAGCAGATGAACCCGCTTTTAATGCGCTTCGCTGGAATGAAAATTATGGCAGCCTGGCGCAGAACCCAGACCCTGATTCTTATGATAAATTCAAATACGTTCCTCTAAGCGAAATGAATGATGGCGCTTACCTTTCTTTCGGCGGCTCAGCCCGCTCCCGAATCGATTTTTTTGAAAACAAACGTTTTGGGCTACAAAATGAGCATATAGACCATCTTGCCCAGCAACGATTTTATTTTCATGCCGATACGGTATTGAACAGAAACTTCCGAATTTTCACAGAAATTTCTGTCAGTTTTGCGGATGCAAAAAATTCCAATGTCGGGCCTTTTGATCGCGATGAACCAGACCTGTCGCAGGGATTTTTGCAATTTAATTATGACCAGTTTGCAATAAAACTCGGCAGACAAGAGATGTCGCTGGGTTCCAGCAGGCTTGTGAGCCTAAGGAACGGCCCCAATATTCGCTTGTCATTTGATGGTGTGTTATTCGAGAGTTCGGACGACAGATTTGACCTTAAAACATTCTACTTAAACCCAGTCGAACCGCGCGATGGTTCATTCAACAACAAAGGTTCAGACAGTGAAGCACTTTGGGGGATTTACACCACCACGACGTTTGATCTCACCAATGTGGATTTCTATTATCTCGGGCTTAAACGCGAGAGCCTGATGAACACTCTTCCCGCAGCCGACGAAAAGCGTCATTCATTGGGTGCACGATTATTCGGAGTGAGGGACAACGTCGATTGGAATATAGAAGTCGTTTATCAGACAGGGGATATTGCCGAGTACGATATCGAAGCCTGGACTCTTGCTTCGATCATGGGTTACCGGTTTGTTGACCTGCCTGGTTCACCAAGAGTTGCGCTGGGGACCAGTATCGCCAGTGGCGATAGAGATTCAAATGACCGCTCCATTAACACATTCAATCCACTGTTTCCTAACTACGGGTACTTTGAAGAAGCAGGTGTACTTTCCCCGCAAAATTTCTACAACATAGAACCGGAAATTTCATTTAACGTAACACCGCAATTCTCAATTGCTTTTGACTGGAATTTTTTCTGGCGGCTGGAAAAAGCTGACGCAGTTTACGTCGCAGGTTTAAGACCTTTGGCCAACACCGCAACAGTTGATGGCCATCGCGTCACCAATGTTCCATCATTGAGCCTTGATTACCAGGCAAATAGACATTTTCGATTTGATATCAGTTACAGCCATTTTTTCGCCGACGAAGTGATAAAAAATTCGGGTGGAAAAGACATTAATTATTTTAAAGTTCAGATGGATATCACTTTTTGATTGACGCTCCAAACAAATGTTTTTTGGTAGGCATTAAGTAGTGATTAACTTGAATGGCGACATTCTCCGTCTGAAAACGCCGGGCCTGCTCTTCAATTCGCTTATCGCTTTCGGTCACGCGTCCGTGGTGGCGCATGTGTTCGAGCCACGACTCATCCATAAAAAATTCAAGCCAACGCCTGGGGTTTTCGCTGTCCTGCACAAGCCCCCAGGAAAATGATCCATTACGACGACGCGCATCACTCACACTTACCATAGCTTCCTGAAACGCAGCGGCATCTGAAGGATCAATATCGTATATCAGCGTCACCATGACTGAGCCCGGATCTTGCTCTTGATGATTTGTCAGTAACGGCTGCGGCCAATGCAATGACGGTGCAACATCTTCAAGATCGGTAACCGGTAAGCGAAATTTTTTCGTCACCGCAGTATTGATCAGCATTAACGAACCCGCGCAGATCAGTGCGATGGTCAGACTACTGTGGCTAGCAATCAACCCCCACAGTAGTCCGCCTGCTGCCATGCATCCGAAAAACACAAGCGTGTACACCGCAACCGCGCGGGCGCGAACCCAATTGGGCACTGAGGTTTGCGTGGCTACTTGCAGGCTTGAAAGGACAGTAATCCAGGCGGCCCCGCTGAGTAACATGACGGGCAATAGCAGCGTGAAATCGCGCACCAACGCCAACGAAAAAAGCACCAAGGCATATCCAACACTCGCGGTGAACATTAACACTTCTGTCGAAAAGCGTATGCGCAAACGCGGTAGAAACATGGCACCGCCCACTGCACCAATACCGATGCTGCCTAGTAACAATCCAAAGTCCGTAGCGCTGCCCTGTAGCTCACCACGAACAATCAAGGGTAATAGCGCCATGCCAGCACTCGCGCCAATAAAAAATGCCATTGTCCGCACGAGCGTCGCTTGTAACGGTTTGGACGCGCGAGTGTAACGCCATCCCGCTCTGATCGCTCCCAGCAGCCTCTCGGCGGGAAGTACTGGTGTAGCAACTTCCCTTTTCCACGTTAGCAGCACTACCATAACACCTAAAAAAGATAACGCATTAAGCGCAAAGGTAGCCCAAGGGCCCGTTAAACTCACTATCACTCCCGCAATCGCCGGGCCAACCGCCCGCGCCACATTAATGCCCACACTGGAAAGTGCGATCGCTCCCGGTAGATCGTGCTTGTCGACCAACTCCGGCGTGAGCGCCGACCAGGCGGGCATCATCATCGCCGTGCCGATTCCCATTCCCAGGGAAAGGAACAGCAAAAGGGAGGTTGTCATGTGACCGCTCAATGTGAGCAATGCAAGCACAACGGCGACGGATGCCATCCATAACTGCACCACCAAAAGATACCGTCGTTTATCCACAATATCAGCGAGTGCACCTGCGGGTAGCGCCAGAAAAAACATCGGCGCAGAACCGGCAACTTGCACCAGTGCTACGTGAAGTGGGCTGGCTGACAGAGATGTCATTAGCCAACCAGCACCGACTTCATGCATCCAAGTGCCAATGTTGGACGCGATGCTCGCAAGCCATAACCAGCGGAATGTTTTGTGTCGCAACGGACTCCAGGGAGAAGTGGGCATAGGTTGGCTCTACTAAAACGCAAAACAGGAACAACCGAACGCACCCCAGAAACGGGTCAGGTCGTTTGCGGGAACATTGGCAGTGCGCACGCTATCGTGCCTGTGTGCGTGAACAGCGCAAGGGCCGCTGCACTGGTGAACTTGCTTCAACAGAGGTGATCCCGCCTTCCAATGACCGGGGGTGTGAACCACTGGCGACCAGTCAGGCATTACCGGTATCGATGGCGGCGATAATTTATCGAATTCGTCGCTGGCGTATACAACCTTGCCGCCTACAACAGTGAGCACAGATTCTATGTGCTTGATGTCATTCTCTTCAACGTCAAAATAATCGGCGGAAAGTGCGATCAGATCGCCAAGTTGCCCCGCTTTAATTTGCCCCTTTTTATGTTGCTCTGAAGAGAACCAGGCGCTGCCATGAGTAAATAATTGCAACGCAACCGCGCGCGATAGTCCTTCAGGATAAAGTGCCATTCCTCCTACCGTGCGTCCGCTGACCAACCAGTAAAGTGATGTCCAGGGATTGTAACTGGACACCCGCGTGGCGTCGGTGCCGGCACCAACCGGTACACCGTCTTCCAACATTCGTTTGATCGGTGGTGTTTGCTCAGCCGCTTGGGTTCCGTACTGATCAATGAAGTATTCTCCCTGAAATGCCATCCGATCCTGAATGGCAATACCGCCACCCAGTGCGCGCACCCGTTCAATATTTTTGGGTGAGATGGTTTCTGCGTGATCAAAGAACCAGGGCAGACCGGCAAACGGTATATCGCGATTTACTTTTTCAAAAACGTCCAGCATGCGCGTGATGGACTCGTCATAAGTTGCATGCAGACGAAATGGCCAGCGGTGTTCTACCAAGTGGCGCACAACATGTTCGAGCTCCTGTTCCATCGCATCAGGAAGATCCGGGCGAGGCTCAAGAAAATCTTCAAAGTCAGCAGCAGAAAAAACCAGCATCTCGCCAGCACCGTTGTGACGAAAGAAATCACTTCCGTCACCTGGCTTGACCAATCCAGTCCAGTTTTTGAAATCAGCCAGCTCTTCTTTGGGCTTTTGTGTGAACAGGTTATACGCGATGCGCACAGTCAACTGATTTTTTTCATCCAGCTCACGCACAACCTGGTAATCATCAGGATAATTTTGAAAACCGCCTCCCGCATCAATAGCGCTCGTCACGCCCAATCGATTGAGTTCGCGCATAAATTGGCGGGTCGAGTTCACCTGGTATTCCAGTGGAAGCTTGGGCCCTTTCGCTAGCGTCGAATAGAGAATCATTGCGTTAGGCTTGGCGATTAGCATGCCCGTCGGGTCGCCATTAGCATCACGTTGAATTTCGCCACCAGGGGGATTAGGTGTGTCACGGGTGTAGCCAACAACACGTAAGGCCGCCCTGTTAAGCAATGCCCGGTCATAAAGGTGAAGAATAAAAACCGGCGTGTCTGGCGCCGCCTTATTAATTTCTGCCAAGGTGGGCATGCGCCGCTCTGCAAATTGGAACTCGTTCCAACCGCCAACCACCCTAACCCACTGCGGAGCCGGGGTCCGGTCAGCTTGAAATTTCAACATGCTCAATGCATCGGCCAGTGAAGGCACACCTTCCCAGCGCAATTCCAGATTGTAATTAAGCCCACCCCGAATCAGGTGAAGATGTGAATCAATCAAGCCAGGGACAACCACGCGACGCCGCAAATCGATAATCTGCGTGTCCGCATCTCGCCAATTCATTGCTTCTTCATCATTTCCAACGAACACAAATTTTCCATCTTTAATCGCAACCGCTGTAGCATCGGGATTCTCACTATCGACAGTGTGAATGCGACCATTGTGCAAGATAACCTCTGCTGTATTCATAACTTCTCCGAGGCCGGGCTATGTGCGGCATTGAAAGAAAACATAATGAAGTTTGAGTTACTAAAAGTTTTCGTTAAACAGATTTCAACCAACCTGCAAACAAGCGAGTGACAGCTGGCATAAACAAATAAACAACTAGCAACACGATACTCAAGGTAATGACGACACTGCTTTGCAGGTGACCGCCAAGCCACGGGAAGTGTGCGAATACAGGCTGCCATAAAATAGGAATACCGATGCTTAACGGTAAAATAATGATGAATGTTATTACCGCTTGCTTCCAACGACGTGGAGCCTCATTACCTTCTTCTGGAATGAACCAGAATTCCGGCACGTTGTTAATCTCAAGAACCTCATCACTCGCTAACAAGTCTTCGGCATCGGCAATCAGCCGCTTGCGCTCGTCAGAGCTTATCCATGCTTGCAAGTGTTCGATGCTTGCGAAGCGCAATACGCTAGTAAAAAGTGGCAGGCCGTCGCTGTGGCTACGAAACACATCTACACCCAAATGTCCTTCACGCCCACTGGCAACAGCAATAATGTGTTTCAACCATGCTTCATATTTCTCAACCTCGCCAGCTTTTACGCGGTGGCGTACAACAAACGTGACTATCTCACGCGGTTTTAAAGACTGTGCCGGAGCGGAATTCTGATTTGACGTTGCGTAATTGTTAGATCTGAAAGTGCTCATGGTGCTGATTCCTGCCTGGCCCAACAAAAGCTCACTGACGTATCTAGCTTCTTCGTTAAGCGAAAGATCAATACAACAAGGGCGGGCTTAGGCAAATAAATTCTGTTTTTAGGTAGAGAGAAGTTTGAATTCTGACGGGATCCGGGAAGCTAAGTTGACGATGTAAGACCATCAAAAATGCCAGACTTCACTACTCTCCAGAGTCAAGTTTCCTGGGGTTTTGTTTCCTTAAGACCAGGATGAACGCCCTTTCATTTACCTGCCTGAGGCGCAAATAATGTCATGGTGCTTGAAGGAGAACACTGTTTGATCCTGCGATTAGCAGTTCGAATCTGCTGAAAAATGTTGTTGGCACTCGGGCGATGACGGGCTTCCATCAGTCCTCAATTATTGAAGGTAATCGTTTTGATCTCGGTGAAGTCGTCAATAG
>DATJLH010000044.1:0-4724 GCA_035490615.1 Cellvibrio sp. | reverse complement strand
TTCAGATCCTGACGAATCAATACACGCTTACCGGCGAGATCCTGGTCTTTCATCAATTTAACAGTCATGGTGATCCTCAAAAGTTGCTAGATACTGGTATTGAATTTCGAATAAGCGGCTCACGCAGAGCCATGCCGAAGAAGATGCGGATTTACCGTGCCGCCGCACAATACTTGCTGAACGACTTCGGTGCTTGGTTCTGCGACCATCACCGGCACGGATGCCGGTGATGAGCCTACAGGGAAGTATTCACGGCGTGTCGCAGAACCCAGCACCGAAGTCGTTTCCCACCGATCTTGCAGATGCAACAAAATTAAACATCACCAATGATTTGTCCACATCATCGGTGATGGTTTTCACTTACAACAGCTCTTCAACCGTCGCAACAATATTGTCCACAGTAAAACCAAAGTGCTCCATCAACACACCACCGGGTGCAGACTCACCAAACGTAGTCATACCCACAACGCGACCATCCAGGCCAACATACTTGTACCAGAAATCCACATGCGCAGTCTCAACCGCAACACGCGCCAGCACAGACAACGGCAGAACAGACTCTTTGTAAAGCGCATCCTGTTGATCAAACACAGAAGTAGACGGCATGGACACCACGCGCACCTTCTTACCTTTCGCGGTCAGCGCTTCCGCCGCCTTCACAGTTACCGCCAACTCAGAACCGGTAGCAATCAAAATCGCTTCAGGCTCGCCGTCGCAATCACTCAACACATAACCACCGCGCGCAATGTTAGCCACCTGCGCCGGCGTGCGTGCAATCGGGTCCAGATTCTGACGGCTGAATACCAAAGCACTCGGACCATCTTTGCGCTCAATCGCTGCCTTCCAGGCCACTGCGGATTCAGCACCGTCCGCCGGGCGCCAGGTTTCCATGTTCGGGGTCATGCGCAAGGTCGCCAATACTTCAATCGGCTGGTGCGTCGGACCATCTTCACCCTGACCAATGGAGTCGTGGGTGTACACGAAGACGTTACGCAACTTCATCAGCGCCGCCATACGCACGGCGTTAGCAGCGTACTGTTGGAACATCAAAAAGGTGGCGCCGTACGGGATAAAACCGCCGTGGGCAGAAATACCGTTCATGATGGCGCTCATACCGAATTCGCGCACACCGTAATAAATGTAATTACCGCTGGCATCTTGTGCGGTCACGCCTTTAGACGTTTTGACCAGCGTCAGGTTGGAACCAGCCAGGTCCGCCGAACCGCCGAGCAATTCCGGCAACAGGGCAGCGTAAGCAGCGATAGCATTTTGTGAGGCTTTACGGCTGGCAATTTTCTCGCCTTTGGCCTGACACTCGGCAATAAAGGCTTCCGCTTTTGCAGCGAAGTCTGCCGGCAAATCACCCTTAACAACGCGGCGATCAAACTCAGCCGCCAATTCCGGGTGAGCCGCTTTGTAAGCAGCCATCTTGTCGGCCCAGGCTTGTTCGGCACTCGCGCCTTTTTCTATCGCGTTCCAGCCGGCGTAGATGTCTTCCGGCACCACGAATGGCTCGTAATTCCAGTTCAGGGTTTTGCGCACCAGGGCTACTTCATCGTTGCCCAGCGGCGAGCCGTGGGAATCGTGCGAACCTTGTTTATTTGGCGAGCCAAAACCGATGACCGTTTTACAACAAATCAATGTCGGCCTGGAGGTTTCTGCACGGGCGGCTTCGATAGCAGCGCGCACCGCATTGCTGTCATGACCGTCAACGCCGGGGATGACATGCCAGCCGTAGGCTTCGAAACGCTTCGGCGTATCGTCGGTAAACCAGCCTTCAACGTGACCATCAATGGAGATGCCGTTGTCATCATAGAAAGCAATTAATTTGCCCAAGCCCAGGGTGCCGGCCAATGAACAGGCTTCGTGGGAGATGCCTTCCATCATGCAGCCGTCGCCAAGGAAGCAGTAGGTGTAGTGGTCAACAACATCGTGACCTTCACGGTTGAATTGTGCTGCCAGGGTTTTTTCCGCCAGCGCCATACCGACGGCGTTAGCGATGCCCTGGCCCAAGGGACCGGTGGTAGTTTCAACGCCGGGGGTGTAACCGCGCTCCGGGTGACCGGGGGTCGCAGAATGCAGCTGGCGGAACTGCTTGAGTTGATCCATCGGCAGGTCGTAGCCGGTCAAGTGCAGCAGGGAGTAAATCAGCATGGAGCCGTGGCCGTTGGATAAGACAAAACGGTCGCGATCAGCCCAGTTGGGGTTCTTGGGGTTGTGCTTCAGGAAGTCATTCCACAGGACTTCGGCGATGTCTGCCATCCCCATCGGCGCGCCGGGGTGGCCGGAGTTGGCTTTCTGAACGGCGTCCATACTGAGGACGCGAATGGCATTGGCAAGTTCGGTACGAGAAGGCATGAGACTGAATGCTCCTTGATGAGTATGTCGTTGATTGCTGTTATCTGAGAGTCGGTCTCTGGCGGACCTTTGTTTTACTATCGCCGGCAAGTTTTCGGCCCGATGATGCGGCTCCGTCAAATGAGAAGTTCTTTCATCGGACAAAATGGGGCGACATTCTCTCTCAGCCGCCGCCGCCCGTAAAGGCAAGATCGGCCGGGAAGCGCACTTTATCGCCAAATAGTCAGATTTACCATTATCTATATCAAAAAATTTTGATATAGATAATGCATCCTGCTAGACTGCCCGGCATGAATCAACTCCAAAAAGCCCCTACTGCCCTTGATGAGGGCAACCCCACCGAGGCAAGCCTCGATCAACTCGCCGGTTTACTCAAAGCGGCGGGTGACCCTTTGCGGCTCGATATCCTGCGGGTGTTGGCCCAGGATTCGTTCGGGGTACTGGAGTTGTGCCAGATCTTTTCGATCAAACAATCCGGCATGAGCCACCATTTAAAAGTGTTGACCAGCGCCGGTTTGTTGACCTCTCGCCGCGAAGGCAATTCCATCTTTTATCGCCGCGCGTTTTTTGCGCCGGATCATCCGCTCAATGCGTTGCAGCAACAATTGTTTGCCACGATTGACCAACAGCCGGTGTCGGCTGCTGTGGCGCTGCAGTTGCACCAATTGCATTACGAGCGCAGCCAGGCCGCACAATTATTTTTCAGCGAGAACGCGCATAAATTCCGTGCACAGCAGGATCTGATTGCAAGCTATCCGGTGTATGCCGAGCAGATGACCCAGTTGCTCAATAGCACACGCTTACCCGACAGGCATTTGGTGCTGGAAGTAGGCCCCGGTGAGGGGGAGTTTCTGGCGGTATTGTCACAGCGTTTTAAACAGGTGGTTGCACTGGATAACGCGGCCAGCATGCTGGAAAAAGCCAAGGCGTTCGCGGCCGAAAAAAAGCTGCGCAACATCGAATTTATTCATGGCGACACGCGCTCCCTGCAAGAGCATAAGGTGCTGGCGGATTGCATCGTTGTCAATATGGTGTTGCACCATACGCCTTCGCCCGCCGATATTTTTGCTGATTTAAGTAAGGCGTTGACACCCGGCGGCGCGTTATTAATTACCGATTTATGTCGCCACGAACAGGTTTGGGCGCGCGATGCTTGTGGTGATTTGTGGCAGGGTTTTGAGCCACAGGATTTTACCCGTTGGGCAACGGCGGCGAGGCTGGATGAAGGCCAGAGTGTTTATTTTGCGTTGCGCAATGGTTTTCAAATTCAGTTGCGGCAGTTTTTTAAGTCGCGAGAGAATTAATTTTATAAACGTTTGAGTTTGATACGTGTAGCAAGACCGTTCAATCCGATAGGTGTTGGTATTCAAAAACGCACAAGTACATCCCTGTAGCTCCCGCGCGTCATCCCTGACGCGAGGGTTTTGAATACCAACACCTACCGACTTGAACTCAGTGCCACGTCTTTACATTTTTTATATTTTACGCAAGGAATCTACTATGTCTGAATATTCCGTCTTTACATCTGAGTCTGTCTCTGAAGGCCATCCCGATAAGATGGCGGATCAAATTTCCGATGCGGTGCTGGATGCGATCCTGAAAGATGATCCGAACGCGCGCGTTGCCGTAGAAACCCTGGTGAAAACCGGTATGGCGATTGTTGCCGGTGAGGTGCGCACATCGACTTATGTGGATCTGGAGGATTTGATTCGTCAGGTCATCCTCGACATCGGTTACAACTCCAGTGACGTGGGTTTTGATGGGGCGTCTTGTGCGGTATTGAATGCAATCGGCAAGCAGTCTTCTGATATCGCCATGGGTGTGGATGAAGCGGACAGTAAAGATCTGGGCGCGGGCGATCAGGGTTTGATGTTTGGTTATGCCACCAACGAAACCGATGTGTTGATGCCGGCACCGATTTATTTTGCGCACCGTTTGGTGGAGCGTCAGGCGTATCTGCGCAAACACAATGTCTTGCCCTGGTTGCGTCCGGATGCAAAAAGCCAGGTGACGTTGCGTTACGAAAATGGCAAGCCGGTGGCGGTGGATGCCGTGGTGTTGTCGACGCAGCATTCGCCGGATGTGAAGCAGGCGGATATTCGTGAAGCGGTGCGCGAGGAAATTATCAATCAGGTGCTGCCGGCAGAGTGGTTGCACGCGGATACGCAGTATCACATCAACCCGACCGGGCAATTTATTATCGGTGGGCCGGTAGGTGATTGTGGTTTGACGGGCCGCAAAATTATTGTGGATACCTACGGTGGTATGGCGCGGCATGGCGGTGGTGCGTTTTCCGGTAAGGACCCGTCGAAGGTGGATCGTTCGGCGGCGTATGCGGGCCGTTATGTGGCGAAGAATATTGTGGC
>DATJLH010000043.1:0-4679 GCA_035490615.1 Cellvibrio sp. | reverse complement strand
GCCGTACGATAAACAGCATTGTTGATCCGCTGGATTATCTGTTGCTGGTCAACAGTGATTTGAAGATTAACGTCTCTGAATCGATTGTGACGCAAACACCGCTGGTGATGATGGTTGGCCAGTATATGGATACCTACATTACGCAGGACGGCGATCAATACGTGATGCACGCGACCTTGAAAGACGGTGTTGTGAAAGTCGGCAATACCCAGATACCACCAGAGATGTTGCTGGCGTTGCTGCCAGCCCTGGGCGGTGCTGAACCGCAGCAACCGGCATTTGATGATTCCGGAACGGTTTACGATAACGAGTAATAAAAAAAGCCGCGCACTGCGCGGCTTTTTTGTATTCGTAGGTCGGATTAGCCAACGGCGTAATCCGACAAATACGACAGCTCTATTTTTCCTTCTGCGAATCAGCTTCCTCAACCGGTTTAATCCAATGCACATCCATTTGCGGGAAGGGAATAGAAATACCGTTTTCATCGAAAGCCAATTTAATCTTCTCTGTTAAATCAAACTTCACCGGCCAGTAATCATCTGTTCTCACCCAGGGCCGCACCACAAAATTCACACTGCTGGCGCCCAGTTCGGATACGGCAATAACTGTTTCCGGATCTGCCAGGACGCGTTCGTCGGCACTGACAACCGCTGTGATGACATCGCGGGCCTTTTTAATGTCGTCGCCATAACCGATACCAAATACCATATCGATACGCCGGGTTTGGCGCGCTGAGTAGTTGATGATGTTACCGCTGTAGATCGCGCCGTTGGGCACAATCACTTCTTTGTTATCGCCAGTGCGCATGATGGTGGAAAAGATATGGATTTTTTCCACCACACCCATGGTACCGGCGGCCTCGACAAAATCGCCGGATTTAAACGGGCGAAACACCAGCAACATAAAACCGGCGGCAAAGTTTTGCAGTGAGCCCTGCAGCGCCAGGCCGATTGCCAAACCTGCGGCACCCAACACGGCGATCACAGACGTTGTGTTGACGCCCAGTTGATCGAGTGCGGCCACAATAACAAAGATCAACAGGATGGCGCGCACCAGTTGTTGTACAAACTCCACCAGGATCGCATCCCATTTCGTGTGGGAAAGCCCGCGCCCGACCAGGTTGCTGATAACGCCAACAACCATGCGACCGATTAAAAAAATCAGCAGCGCGATCAGGATGTTGATGCCCCAGGGTATGACGTAGGTGTTGACGATGTTCATGACTTCTTCTTCGTACTTCATGACGAGTCCCTCTGGTGGTTAAGTTGAAGATGTTCAGGCAATACTGCCGGTGGTCCGCACCCGCTTGCTACCTTTAACCGGTTTGGTTTTGCGTGCTTCGGCCCGCCGTTTGATTTCACCGTCGATCAGATTTTTTAATGCAATCAGAAAACCGGTCACGATAAAAGCGCCGGGCGGCAACACGGCGAGCAGGAAGCCGGGATAGCTGTTGCCGAACACATGCAGTGTCCAATCGCGCGCTAGCTCGCCAAATAATAAATGCATGTCGACAAACAAGGTGCCGTTACCCAGCAGTTCGCGAATGGCTCCGATAACCACCAACACCAATGCGAAACCCATACCCATGGTAAAACCGTCGACGATGGACGGCAGTAAACGGTTTTTGCTCGCAAAGGCATCGGCGCGGCCCAGCACCGCACAGTTGGTTACGATCAGCGGGATAAAGATACCGAGGATTTGATAAAGCTCGTAAGTAAACGCCTTCATTAATAATTCAATACAGGTCGTCAGGGACGCGATGATCATCACAAACGCCGGCAGGCGTACGGCGTCGCTGACCTTGGTGCGAATCAGCGAAACAATGGTATTGGAGGAGGTGAGTACCAGTAGTGTAGCCAGCCCGAGCCCGAGTCCATTGACCACGGAACCACTGACGGCCAGCAACGGGCACAAGCCGAGCAATTGCACCAGCGCGGCGTTATTGCCCCAGAGGCCTTTTTGGGTGATCTCTTTGTAATTAACGGAGTCACTCATGGGGGTGTTCCTGTGATGTGGGAGTTTCAGCGGCAGTGTCACCGCCGGTCGTTTCAGCTTTAGCACCCAAGGATAAGATTTCATCCTCGGCTTCGACAAATTCCAGTACGCGGCGCACCTGATTGACCACCGCCCGCGGCGTAATGGTAGCCCCGGTAAATTGATCAAAGTCGCCGCCGTCTTTTTTCACCGCCCAGTCTGCCGGGGCGGGCGCCGCCAGGGATTTGCCGTTAAAGGATAAAATCCAGTCGCTTTTTTTCAAGTCCACTTTATCGCCCAGGCCCGGCGTTTCATTGTGAGCCAATACCCGCACGCCGGCCACAGAACCGTCGCGGTTGATGCCGACAATCATACGGATATCACCGCTGTAACCATCCGGCGCAACGGCAGGGATGATCATCGCCACTACCTGGCCATTCTGGCGGGCAATATGTATATCACCACCTTTTTTCAATCCCAACAGGTGCCAGGCATTTTCCGGTACCGGAACTGTATCCAGCAGCAGATCATTGTCGTGGCGCGAGCGCGGAACAATTTCAAACAGGGCTTTTTGTTGCGCGGCGCGTTCGGCTTTCTGAATGCGTTCCTTGGTGCTTTCGTTGGTTAACGCCAGGCCGCCAGCGGCAATCAGCGCAAAGACGGCGAGCAATAAACTGTTCTTGCTGATGGAGGCGCCTAACATCTATTCCTCCTTCTCGGTCGCGCGGCGGGCTTTGGTGTGGCCATAGGTGCGCGGCAAGGTGTAGTAATCAATGAAGGGCGCGGCAAAATTCAGCAGCAATACCGCAAAGGCCACGGCATCGGGATAATTACCCCAGTGACGAATGACAAACACCAGCACACCGATAGCCGCGCCGTAGATGATCCGTCCCTTTTTACTGACCGCAGAGCTGACTGGATCAGTCACAATAAAAAACGCACCCAGCATGGTGGCGCCGGACAACAAATGAAACAGGGGCGAACCGCCACTGCTGGAGCTGCCCCCGTCGTGAAAGAGTGCCGCCATCAGTGTCAGTGCAACGAGCATGCTGACCGGCGCGTGCCAGGTAAATACGCGCTGGCTTAAGAGAAAAATACCGCCGATTAAAAAGCCGATATTGACCCACTCCCAGCCTGCACCCGCGAAAGTCCCCGTGCTAAACACCGGTTCATTGGCGTAAACGTCAGCAATCAATAAGCTGGAATTCTGTTTCATCACATCCAGCGGCGTTGCGGCGGTATAGCCATCAATCGGTGCGCCTAACCAGATTTTTTGCAGGCTATCGATAATGCCCGGTAAGGATTCACCGGCGTCCAGCATCGTCGAGGGCGCAGCCCATTGCGTCATCTCTACCGGAAATGAAATCAGCAGGATGACATAACCGACCATCGCTGGATTAAACGGGTTGAAACCCATACCGCCGTAGAGTTGTTTCGCGAGGATGATGGCACAGAGACTGCCGACCACCACAATCCACCAGGGGCAATAAGGCGGCAGGGAAAGGCCGAGTAAAACACCGGTGACCAGCGCGCTGTAATCGCGCAGATAAAACATCACCGGGCGGCCGCGCAGTTTTATTGCCAGTGCTTCAAAGCCGACGCAGGCGAGGCATGCCAACAATACATTTGCAATAACGCCCACGCCGAAGAACCACACCAAAGCCAAAAAGCCCGGCAGGGTGGCAAGAATCACCAGCCGCATCAACTGGCCGGTGGAGTGCCCTTTATGGGCGTGGGGCGAAGTAACTTTCAATAACGCCATCAACAATCTCGATGCATGATTTGAATTTGGGGCATTGCCGGATTACGCCGCTGTGCAGCTAATCCGGCCTACAGGTTTACGCGTCTTGCAGTTCTTTGTGTTTTTCTTCGAGCTTGGCAAGGCCGGTGCGGAAGGCTTCAATGTTTGGATCATTGTCCGCTTCGGCTTTGGCCAATCGGTCGCGCGCTTTTTGTAAACGGTTTTCCAGGGATTTCAGTTGTTCCGCGCGTTTTTCTGTATCGCTCATGTTCGCCAGCGCCGCCGCTTTGGCCTTGGCTTTTTCAATGGCGATATCCGCCGCACTCTGTTCGACAGAGGGAGCAGTGGTTTCTGTGGCCGGTGTTGTTGCGGTCAGTTGCGCGAGTTCCGCTTCCGCTTCCGCGATTTTCTGCTGCAATTTTTCCACGCCTTGCTGCAAGGCATCAGCGTTAGCACTGCCTTCGGCTTGGGCGGCGGCCGCTTTTTCCTGGGCTTTGGCGAGGCGCGATTGCAACGACTCTAACGTCGTGCGCAGCTTTTCGTCCGGTGCCATGGTCAGTTTTGCCTGCGCGCGCGCAATGGCGGCGGCAACCGGGTCTTCGGCGCTGGCGGGATTGGTTGCCGGCGAGGCGTCTTGTGTCGCCATAAAATCAGCGAGTTTTTTCTCCGCCTCACTGACTTTCAATTCGGCTTGCTTGATCCGCGCCTGTTGTTTTTCCAATTGCTCCGGCGTAATCACCGCACCGTCTTCGTTGGGCACTAACGGCTGGCGCGCATGCTCGAGGCTGTTTTGTGCAGCGGCGAGCACACGTTCAAGTTTGGCTTTTTGTTCTTCCGGTGTGTGTTGCACGGCGCGGGCTTTGGCCACAGCTTCGGCGACCACCGCAGTTTGCGGCGCCGGTGCGGCGGCTTTTTCGGCGAGCTTTTGTTTCGCTTCTTCCGCTGCCTGCTTGCGTGCCAGACG
>DATJLH010000042.1:0-14944 GCA_035490615.1 Cellvibrio sp. | reverse complement strand
AGCCAGTGGGCACTGGCAAAAAAAGTTATTGTTATTTAGCGTCCAGGCAATATAGGTGATCAAATTAACGACAAGCAATATGAATACGTATTCAATCGGTGGCGGCAGACATCAAATTGTCATTTTTTTATGTAATTAAATTCTTTATAAACAGCGAATCATTATAGAAAAACGACTTTCTTATAAGTGAATACGTATGCATTCCGCGCATTATGCAGGGTCCATCACTAATTTTCTTAAGTAGATATAACGGCGCGCAATATCAGCCAAAATAAACATCATGCACATTCGTCCGCAGTAAAAAAATTTATTCCCTTTTGTTTCCAGCCAATTCATTTACACTCATTGCCCAGCGTCGCATTTCAACAGCTTTACGCACGCACTGTTAAACAATAACCATAAATTTTCTAACAGGTCCAAAGCCATGAAAAAATTATTGATTGCCTTGTTATTCCTTCCTTCCAGTTTATTACTGTCGTTTTCCGCCAACGCACAAACCGCCTTCGTGCATTTATTTGAATGGCAATGGAACGCGATTGCCAGCGAGTGCGAGAACCACCTCGGCCCCAAAGGCTATACAGCTGTGCAAGTATCACCGCCGCAAAAGTCCGTCAGCGGCAGCCAATGGTGGACGCGCTACCAACCGGTCAGCTACGCCATCGAAGGGCGCTCGGGCACGCGCGCCGAATTTGCCAGCATGGTAGCGCGCTGTAATGCCGTCGGTGTCGATATTTATGTGGATGCGGTGATCAACCACATGTCTGCCGGCAACCGTAATTTTCCCGAAGTGCCTTACGGTCCTAACGATTTCCACACCTGTACCAGTGACATTAATTACAGCGATGCCTGGTCAATTCAAAATTGCGACCTGGTCGGTCTGAATGATCTGAAAACCGAAGCGGATTACGTGCGCGGCAAGATTGCAGATTACCTGAATGATTTAACCAGCCTGGGCGTAGCCGGTTTTCGGATTGATGCGGCCAAGCATATGCCCAGCGGCGATATCGCCAACATCGTCAGCCGCTTGAATGGCAACCCATATATCTTCCAGGAAGTGATTGGTGCGGGTGGCGAGCCAATCCAGCCAAACCAGTACACCTATATCGGTGACGTTACCGAATTTAATTTTTCCAACACCCTGGGCAATTATTTTAAAGGGCGCGGCGCCTTGCGCGAGTTGCGCAACATTGGTGTGTGGAGCGGTTGGCTGAACAGTGCGGATGCCATTACCTTTGTTGCCAACCACGATAACCAACGGCAAAACACCAGCAACATCATCACCCATAAAGACGGCATGAATGTCAATAATATCGCGCATGTGTTTGCGCTGGCCTGGCCGTATGGTTACCCGAAAGTGATGTCCAGTTACGACTGGAACGACCACGACCAGGGTCCACCGAGCAGTGCGGCCAATACCTGTTCCGGTGGCTGGTTGTGTGAACACCGCAATCGCGAAATCGCCAACATGGTCGGCTTCCGCAACGCCACACAAAGCGCATTTTATGTGTCCAACTGGTGGGACAACGGTGCAAACCAGATTGCTTTTGGACGCGGTGATCGCGGCTTTGTGGTGATCAATGGCGAAAGCGGCGGCACCTTGAATACCACGCTGCAAACCGGCCTGGCTGCCGGCACCTATTGCGATGTGATCAACGGTGACTTTTCCAACGGTGTGTGCACTGGTCCGACCATCACCGTCGGTGCTAACGGCAATGCCAGTTTCTCCGTCGGCGCAAAAGGCGCATCAGCCATTCATGCGGATGCCATGATCGGCCCGATCACCGGCAACCAATGTGTTTACAACACCATGAACTTGCGCGGCACGTTTAACAACTGGGGTTCACAAGCCATGACCTGCAACAACGGCATCTGGATCGGCAGTGCCAACTTTGCGAGCGGCAGTAACAACCGTTTCAAGTTTGATGTGTACGGCGACTGGCAAACCAATTTCGGTGATACCAACGGTGATGGTGTTGCCAACCTCAGCGGTGCCGATATCGCGATTACTTCCGCCGGTAATTACACCATCACCTTCAACGACGCGAGCCTTGCTTACACCTTAACGCCTGCAACAACCAGCAGTTCCAGCTCAAGTTCCAGCAGCGCGTCGGGTACGGTTGCGGTGAATTTTACTTGCCAGAATGGCACAACCTATTCGGGACAAAGCGTGTATGTGGTGGGCAACAATGCGGCTATCGGCAGCTGGTCGGTGGCTAATGCGGTAAAACTTAACCCCACCAGTTACCCCACCTGGACGGGCACCATCCAGTTACCGGCAAATACGGGGATTGAGTGGAAGTGTGTGAAGCGTGAAGAAAATAATCCGACCGCAGGTGTGGTGTGGGAAGCGGGTGCGAATACGAGTGTGAATACGGGAAGTGGAGCGAGTACGGTGGGTGGGTTTTGATTTTTAAATTTTTATTTTTTGCTATCACGGTAAATTCGATCCGAGTTTGGCGTTAGGCCGTTGTTTTCGAAACCCTCAAGTCACGGATGACTTGAGGGAGCTACAAGGATGTATTTATGCGTTTTCGAAAACAACGGCCTAATGACAAACGTTATGCAGAGTGCGTGTCGGATTACGCTGCGCTAATCCGACCTACATGATACTTGGATCTTTCCCGTAGGTCGGATTAGCCGAAGGCGTAATCCGACATTTTTTATGTTGGGTTATAACTTCAAACGAAGACCAAGGCGCGTTAATCCCGCGCCGATCAACATAATAAAAACCGCAAAACCAAAACTCCATATAATGCCCGCCACACCCGTATTAAAAAATTCCGGCCGCAAACGGATGCCGACGAGCGCCAATAACGACAATAAAATATACGGCAAGATATAAACCAACAATGGATTAACCGCCGCCGGTTCAAATAATTTGCACCAGGCCTGCTTTTGATACACATCCACCAGCCAATAAATCAAACCAAAGATAATGCAGCAGAATAATACGCTGAACAGCGCCCAACTGGGCGTGGCCCAGATTTTTGAGATGGGGGTAAATTCCCAGCTGATGAATGCCAGCAATCCCACCACCGACGTGAAGATAAAATAATGTTGCTGACCGAAGGAATGCAGCCCCGGATGATAAAACAGCAGTGACAGAATCACACCGCCCAGTACAATTGCCGCGTGGGTGTGGTTGCCATTATTGTCAGCCAGGGTTTGCAGTATCGGAATATCCTGGCCTTTGATCGCGTCCAGGAGAAAAAAAATCGCCAACAACACCAACGCGGATGCCAGCAGCGTAATCAGTTGCCACAGCGGTGTCGGGCAATGGCAACTGGCGATATAAATCACGCTGGCAATCAGATAGGCCCAGCCAATCAAGCCGAGGATGCCCCACCATTGCGGGGTCATGCCCGCATTATCGGGGCCGCGATACAAACCCCATAACACCAGCAAGCCCACCACGCCCAGAATTTTTCCGCCGTTTACCAACACCGGCGAGAGGGATTTGGGATAGTGGGACCAGATCAGCAACACGCATGCGAACATCAATAAGGTCCACAGCGAGATCGGTATCACCATTGCCTCTTCAAGGTAACCGGATTCTGCATTCACCATAAACACGCCGATAAGGATCAACGCCAGGCTGCGCAGGCCAACATGTTTGAATACATCCTGCGTGGAGTCGCCTTTACTGAAGCGCGCCTGGGTGGCGAAAGGAATGGACATACCCACAATAAACAAAAACGCCGGAAAGACGAGATCGACAAACGTCATCCCATCAACCTGGGCGGGATAGTGTTTCATCCATTGGGGAATATCGCTGATGCCGGCCAATTCATTGACAAACACCATAGTAAAGATCGTCATACCGCGGAACACGTCAATGGATAAAATCCGACGTGCCGCCAAAGCCAGTTGATTCATTGTTATAAGCCTTCGTTACTTTTTTATATAACTGATTATGTATCCGGTGGTATCAATGGTAGTAGAAACACCTTTGACTACCCCGAATTGTATTGACCGAAGGCTTACGATAACCGAGGCAAACTGTCGCCCGCAATCGCTATCTTGGGGTTTAACAGTAATTAACGGGCTGTTGCGAAGCAGCGCAAATGCACTGGCTTTATGCCGGCTCCTGTTCATCCAGGGGACGCAAGGCATCCAGCAGCGAGCGACGCAAGGCCGCCAACACCCGGTAGACATCCGCAAAACTGTAAACCGCGCAGACCACAAACAGCGGAATAAAATTAACGATGTAGCGGGAGTTGGCCTCCCACAATAACAGGAACAGGTAAATTCCCAGCACCGCCGTGCGTGCCGCAAAGATCGTCGCGGCCTGTTTGTTGCGCGTGAGGGCGTCGTACCACAGGCCCGCGATAATCAACAGGAACAGCAGGATGTGGTGGCCCTGGGCCAGTATCTTGTAGTAATCAAAATAGCGGCCGCCGTCCAGGGCGAATTCATGCAGGCCATTGCGGCGCAGGGGATTGTCATCAATCATCTCGTGCACGCCGTAAATGCCGCTGCCGAAATTCAATTGCTGCTTGCGGTCAAGAAATGCCAGATACCCCCAAAAACCGTAATCCGTCAGGCGCTTTTCGATAAGCGTCAGGCTGGCCGCGACTCGCTGTTCGTAAGTGGGGTAACTGTAGGTGTAGCCATAATCCCCACTGTTGTAGGCGCCATTGTCTTTCAGCCCCATCATTACCCAATGTGTGTAAGGAACCCGTTTCAAATCGGAATAGCGTTCGTCGAGCAAATGCGTATCGCGATAATGGGTAAAACTGTTGAGCAAGACAAAAAAGATGATCAGTGCCGCCACCACACTGTAACGCTGCCGCCAGAGCTGGCCGCGAATCAGCAGGTCCGCGAGGATGGCGACTGCCACAATCGCCACCGAAAATTTTATCAGGGCACCCAGCGCGCACAGCACACCGATACAGATGCCCAACACCAACCGTCGATAAAAAATCTGCTGCCTTAACAGGCGTAGATATCCGTAATAGGCCCCTGCCACAAAAGGCAATGACAAGGTGTCGGTATAGAACACCGGTGTATAAAACTGTAACGGCAGACAAGTGGTCATGAACCAGAGTGCCAGCAAGCCGTGTTTAACATCTTTCAATTCGCGGCCAATGCCATATACCAACAAGCTGCCGAGCGTGAGCGACACAACATTATAAATGGTGCCCAGCCAATACAGATCTTCCACGCCGAGCGCTTTGCCGGTCGAAAACAGCAGGCCTAATAAACTCGTCGCACCGAGGTTGTGGGGAAAGATATGAAAGTAATCGCGATAGTTACCGAGGTTACCCTGCAAGGCCAGGTTAAGGGCGCCGCGATACACCGCTTCAGTATCCCAGGAGGTTTCTACCGCTAACCAATAACCCAAGGTTAATTGACCGGTGAACAACAGCAACAGGCAGACAACAAGAACAGGTTTTTCCCGGCGCGCCAGTAGCGCATCGCGCTGGCTCAACCAGCGATATAAATAGGTGGTTGCTATCAACCAACCCAGGATCGACACAATCGTCCCCAAGGTATTGAAACTGTAGATCCGGTTTTCGAATAGCACACCCAGAAACAACCAGGAAAACAGCAGCGCGAAGCAGAAACAAAAAAAGCGGTGGAAATGCTGGATAACGGCGGAGCTACCGCGCAGAGTCGGGAGAGGCATAATATTTTCCTTTATTTTTTACCTATACCGGTGGCTTCCGGTATCGATTTTCAGTCCTTTATCGAGATCACTCTCAATGAACGGATCAGTGGGATGTCACTTTACTAAACGGTCATATTGAGTCAATAGCTACACGCTCGCTCAAATGATTTGCACGACAAATTAAATTGCAATAACCATTTTAGATTTACGCGCCGCTTATGTTGCCCATCCATCAATAACATCCACACCGCTGAACCCAACGGACATGAATCAGTCACTATAGCAATTCGTGCTTATGACGTTATGGAGTTGCGACGATGAATATCGACTGGATGCCTTACCTTTCCGAATTAAAAACCATCGCGATTGCCCTCAGTGTTGCCCTCGCATTATGGCTGGCGGCACACCTGGCGACACGCGTCCTGACCCGCTTTACACAACCGTTTTTATTTCCGCGCCTATTGATGGAGCAGGTAAAACCGCCGCTGCACCTGATTGTGCCATTGCTCGGTGTGCAAACGGTATGGACGGCGGCGTCGGATGATTTGTTGTGGGTGTCGGGGCTGCGTCACATTACCTTATTGTTAATCATCGGCGCATTTACCTGGCTCGGCTTGCGTGTGGTATTGGCGGCACAGAATGTGATTATCCATCACCATCCGGTGAATGTCGTTGACAACCTCAACGCGCGGCGCATCCAGACGCAGACCAAAGTGCTGGTGCAGACGCTGAGTTTTTTCGTGTTGCTTTTCGGCGCCGCCGCCATGCTGATTACCTTTCCGGCGGCGCGTCAATTTGGTACGAGTATTCTTGCCTCCGCCGGTCTTGCCGGTCTCGCCGTCGGTTTTGCGGCCAAACCGGTCCTGGGTAATTTAATTGCCGGCTTGCAGATTGCCTTTACTCAACCGATCCGGCTGGATGACGTGGTGATTGTGGCCAACGAATGGGGCCGCATTGAAGAAATTACCGGGACTTATGTGGTGGTAAAAATCTGGGATGAACGGCGCCTGATTGTGCCGCTGCAATGGTTCATTGAAAATCCCTTCCAGAACTGGACGCGCACTACGTCGCAACTCATCGGCTCCGTCTTTTTCTGGATGGATTATTCGGTGCCTATCGATCCATTACGCAAGGAACTGGAACGGTTGCTGAAAGAAGTACCGGAATTATGGGATGGTCGTGTCAGCGGTTTGCAAATCACCGAAACCACCGAAAATTCCGTGCAAATTCGTGTGTTGGCCAGCTCCGGTGACTCCGGCAAAAACTTTGACCTGCGCTGTTATATCCGGGAAAAGATGATCAACTATATTGCGTGCAACTATCCGGAAGGCTTGCCTAAACTGCGCGCTACTTTGAGCGAAGACAAGGAAAGCGTTGAAACCTCCACCATCAGTGAACCGGAGCGTCAGCCTCCGGTGTAGTGCGAGGCTGACACAAGCGTTCATACCAATAGGGAATGCGTAACAAACCGTAGCGCGCTGCGGCACGACGCACATCATTACGGTCGCCTTCGAACCTTAACGTCTCGCTGACCACAATTGCTTGCCCCTGACATTTCATTGCACATGCAAAACAGACGACACCATTAAGCGCATCGTCCGATTCTGCCAGGCCGGTGTTCGCCAGGGCGATTTTTGCCTTGCTGCGCTTCAAGGCGCCAGTGGCCATTTCACGTGCCACCTCTTCGCTGGTTAATCCAAAAAGTTCTATGGTATGTAAGCTAACGCCCAGACACATCTGCTTGGATTCTTTTGAATAGACAACATAACCCGTTTGCAAAACCGAGCCGCACCCAGGGACATCTGCCAACATGGACGCTTGCATACCAGCCGTACAGGATTCAGCTGTCGCCAGTGTCAGTTTCTGTGCCACTAAAAAATTGATGAGCTGTTCAATGCTGTACATAAACGCAATTCCTGATTGCTCTGACTGGTTGCGTTATAGAAGTTTGCGGCTCAGATAAAGTTCCGAAACTCTCTGACGAACGATTATTTTTTTGCCACAGGTTTACCAAAGAAAACTCTGTTGTAGCGCATTCCGGTGTGCTGCCGATTTTGTGTTTCCGATAAATTATTTGGTGAAAAAAATTTCGCTGCTTCAACACAAAATCCCCGAACTTCTTTTATGTGACCCAGTCATCATAAACAAGCCTGCACAATTCCTGAATGCGGTTTTTTCCGCCCGAGAGCATGGAATTGCGCCGAAAAAATTTTTACCCCTTTTTATTACTTTTATTTATTTTTTAACACCGTATTTATAAATGGAGGAAGTTATGGGACACGCTGTTGCGCTCTCCCGGTTTGAAAATTTGGACGTTCTGTTAACGCGCAACCAGCGGTATTCGCGTAAACCGCAAGCGGAAAAGCAAAAGAAAAAAATTCTCTTTGTCACCTCGGAATATAGCGACCTGGTAAAAGTCGGCGGCTTGGGTGATGTCTCTTCTGCACTCCCTAAAGCTCTGGCGCCGGATTACGACATTCGCGTATTAATTCCCGGTTATCCGCAAATCATCAACAGCGGTTTTCCGTTGTGCATCGTCGGCAGTGTGCCGGCGCTGGGCGAAATCCCTGCCTGCCGCATCGGGCGCATGAACCTGCCCAGTGGACAAATTCTTTATGTGCTTTTGTGTCCGGAATTGTACGAGCGGATGGGTACGCCTTATGGCGATAACCATGGTCAGGATTGGCCAGACAACCCCGTGCGTTTTGCGCGCCTGGGTCTGGCAGCGGCGGAGATTGCGGCAGATCAGGCGAGCCTTCGCTGGCAACCGGACCTGGTGCACGCCAACGATTGGCCTGCGGGTTTGGCACCGGCGTATATGCGATGGCGCGGCCAGGACACCCCCACCGTCTTCACAATTCACAACCTCGCATATCAGGGGTTATGCAGTACCGAATACATTGAAACCCTCGGCCTTGCACCGGAAGCCCAACACATCAACGGTATGGAATTTTACGGCAAGCTGTCGTTCCTCAAAGCCGGCATCAATTACGCCGACCATATCACCACCGTCAGTAAAACCTACGCCTGGGAGATCACCACCCCGGCATTCGGCTGTGGGTTGCATGGCTTGTTGAAACAGAAATTTGAGCGCGGGCAATTGAGCGGTATCGCCAATGGCATTGATGACAACTGGGATCCTAAAACCGACCACCACTTGGTGAAAACCTTTGATCCTTGTTATCGCGAAGGCAAAGCCGCCAACGCGCGTTACGTGGAGCAGATGTTCGGCTTGCGCGCCGGCCCCGGCCCGCTTTTTGCTGTGGTTTCCCGACTGGTACAGCAAAAAGGTATCGACCTGACGCTCGCCATCAGCGAATCCATCGTGAAACACGGTGGCCGCCTGGCGATTATCGGTTGCGGTGAACCCGCACTGGAGGAAGAACTGGTGAAACTGGCCCAACGGAATTCACGCGACGTGGGTGTGCACATCGGTTTTAACGAGACCGATGCCCGGCGTATCTTCGCCGGCAGCGACTTCCTGCTGATGCCCTCGCGCTTTGAGCCCTGCGGGCTCAGCCAGATGTATGCCCAGCGGTTCGGCTCGTTGCCCATCGCGCGCCACACCGGTGGACTGGTGGACACCATCAACGACGGCGTGACCGGCTTCCTGTTTCACCAGGCCCAACCGGATACCTATTGGAAGGCGGTGCAGCGCGCCTTCAACGTGTATCGCTGCCCCGATTTGCTGCACGCCATGCGCAGCCAGGCCATGTTGACACCCCTGACCTGGCGCCAATCTGTGCGGCCTTATGACCAACTGTATCGCCAGCTGATGGCCAGCTCGGTGAGGCAGTTAATTCCGGCGGAAGGAGGTCTGCGCGCCTGATGGACATGCTCGCTCCGCGTCACGGTGCCCGCTTGCAAAAACACGGCGCACCGTTGCAAACCCCGTTACAACAGGAAGCCATCACGCAATTTTCCCTGTGGGCACCGGATGCTGATGCGGTGGCCGTCAAGCTGGACAATGGCCAACTGCACGACCTGCAACCTCTTGCCGATGGCTGGTTCAGCCGCCTAGTGCCCTGCGGCACCGGCACCGGCTACCAGTTTGTGATCAATGATCACCTCAAGGTGCCGGACCCGGCCTCCCACGCCCAGCTCGATGATGTGCTGGGCATGAGCTGCGTGGTGGACCACACGTCTTATGTATGGCAAACCCGGGACTGGCGCGGGCGCCCCTGGCATGAAGCCATCATCTATGAGGTGCATGTGGGTCTGCTGGGCGGTTTTGCGGAGGCGGAAGTGATCCTGCCCCATCTGGCCGAGCTGGGTATCACTGCGATCGAGCTGATGCCACTCAACGAATTTCCCGGGGCGCGCAACTGGGGTTACGACGGGGCGGAAATCTTTGCGCCCGAGAGCAGCTACGGCACGCCAGACGAACTCAAACACCTGATCGACACCGCCCACAGCCTGGGGCTGATGGTGATCATTGATGTGGTTTACAACCATTTTGGCCCCGAGGGGAATTTCCTGGGGCAATACGCCAAGGGCTTCTTCCGCGAGGACATCCAGACCCCCTGGGGCGCCGCCATCGATTTTCGTCGCCGCGAAGTGCGCGATTTCTTCTGCGAGAACGCGCTGATGTGGCTGGAGGATTACCGTGCGGATGGCCTGCGCCTGGATGCCGTCCATGCGATCAGCGAAAAGGATTTTCTGGTGGAGCTAGCCGAGCGTGTCAGCAGTGCCATACCGAGCAATCGTCACATTCATTTGATATTGGAGAACGAAGCCAACAACGCCAGCCTGCTGGAGCAGGGGTTCACCGCCCAGTGGAACGACGACGGCCATAACATCCTCCACCATCTGCTGACCGGCGAGAAAGAGGGTTATTACAGCGAATTTATGGAATCCCCCACTACCAAGCTGGCGCGCTTTCTGCGGGAGGGTTTTATCTTCCAGGGCGAGGCGAGCCGCCACGGCCACACGCGCGGGGAGCCGAGCGGCCATTTGCCGCCCACGGCGTTTGTACTGTTTTTGCAGAACCACGACCAGGTGGGCAATCGCGCCTTTGGTGAGCGGTTGATTGCATTGACCGATGAGGATTCGCTTAAAGTCGCGGTGATTCTGTTGCTGCTGTCACCCATGGTGCCGCTGCTGTTTATGGGCGAGGAGTGGGGCACGCGCCAACCGTTTTTTTATTTCACCGATCACCACGATGAATTGGCCAAGGCCGTGTGTGAAGGGCGCCGCAACGAGTTCCGGGAATTTGAATTGTTCAGCCACCCGGAGATGCGCGAAAAAATTCCGGACCCCAACGATCCGCAGACTTATGTGAATTCGATGATCGACTATCGCGAACGCCACGAGCCGGGCCATGAAGCCTGGTGGCACTTTTATCACACACTGCTGGAACTGCGTCACCGCTGGATTATTCCTTACCTGCCGGACACGCGGGTGGAGAAAGTGACCGTCCTGGCGGAGCGTTCGGTGTCGGCGACCTGGCGCCTGGGCAACGGCAGCCAGCTGCGTATTGATATCAACCTGGCGGACAACCCGGTGAAGCTGGAATCCCCGCCCGGCCCACGCCGCCAGTTATTTAGCCACCGGGTCGACAACGATCATTGGCACGAAGGCATCCTGCCGTCGCGCAGTGCCATGGTCAGCCTCGACTAACGCCGGCGGTCAGTGTTCGTCATCCCACAGACAACCCCCGTGGCTCGGGCAAAGATTCAGTGATGACTTCAGGCCGATTGACAACAGGATCGTTTATGCTGCGCGCGACACTTCGTTTGCAATTCCACCAGGGTTTTACCCTGGACGATGCGGTGCCTCTGGTGCCCTACTTTGCGCGCCTGGGCATCAGCCATATTTATGCCTCCCCATTGCTTAAGGCGCGCCCCGGTTCCCTGCACGGTTACGACGTGGTGGATCCCACCCGGGTCAACCCCGAACTGGGTGGCGAGGCCGCGCTGGAACGGCTGGTCGCCGCCCTGCGCAAACACAAGATGGGCTTGATTGCGGATTTTGTCTCCAACCATATGGCGGTCGGCGGCGATGCCAATCCCTGGTGGCTGGACGTGCTGGAGTGGGGTATCAGCAGCCCCTACGCCCGCTTCTTTGATATCCAGTGGAATTCCCACGACCCCCTGCTGAAAGGCCAATTGCTGGTGCCTTTTTTGCGCACCGACTATGGCGAAGTGCTCGCCGCCAACGAAATCGGCCTGCACTTTGATGCAGACCACGGCAGCTTTTACGCCAACCACTACGACCACCGCTTTCCCCTCTATCCACCCAGTTACGGCGAGATTTTGCGCAATACCGGCGTTGACGACCTGCTGGCACTGGTGCGGCCTTTTGAAGCGCTGGAGCGCAGCCCCAATTACTGGCAGGCCGCACAGGAATTGCGTATGGAACTGGCGCATATCGCCCAGGCACCAGCTATCCACCTGGCCATCCAGCACGCGCTGTCGCGTTACGAGGTCAAGCCAGGTGGCGAATTCAGCCAGGACAACTTCAACCGCCTGCACAACCTGCTGGAAGCCCAACACTACCGCCTGGCCAGCTGGCGCACCGCCGCCGATGACATCAACTGGCGGCGCTTCTTCGATATCAATGAACTGGGCGGATTGCGCGTAGAAAAAGCTGAAGTATTCGAAGCCACCCACGCCAAGATGTTTGAGTTGATCGAGCGAGGGCTGGTGGATGGCCTGCGCATCGATCACATCGACGGGCTGGCCAACCCGCGCGCCTACTGCCGCAAACTGCGGCGGCGACTGAACAGCCTGCAGGCCAAACGCCCCGCGCCGCTGACCGGTGAGCACCTGCCCATCTATGTGGAAAAAATCCTCGGCGAGGGCGAACAACTGCCCACCGACTGGCTGACTGACGGCACCACCGGCTATGAATTCATGAATGAGATGTCGCTGCTGCAACAGGACCCGGTGGGTGAGATCCAGCTGAGCGACCTGTGGACCAGCATCACCGGGCGCACCGCCAATTTTATGGAGGAAGTCCGCGAAGCCCGGGCGCTGGTGCTTTCCAGCTCCCTGGCCGGCGATTTTGAGAGCCTGGCCCAGGAATTACTGCTGGTGGCGCGCACCGATATCAATACCCGCGACCTCACCCTCGGCGCTATCCGCCGGGCGCTATTTGAACTGATTGTGCATTTTCCGGTGTACCGCACCTACGCCGGGGTCAATGGCCGCTCGGTGCAGGACCGGCAGATCTTCGAACAGGCAGTAAACGGTGCAAAGACCACCCTGGCGGAGAGCGATTGGCCGCTGCTCAATTACCTGGATCTCTGGCTGGGCGGGCAGCGCCTGTGCGAAATGGCCCCCGGCGCCAACCGCAAGCAGCGCCGCAAGGTGCTGGCGCGCTTCCAGCAATTGACCTCGCCCGCCGCCGCCAAGGCCGTGGAAGATACCGCCTGCTATCGCTCCGCCGTCACACTTGCGCGCAACGATGTGGGCTTTGATCCCCAGCATTTTTCAACCTCGCTGAAAGATTTCCATCACCGCTGCAGCGAACGTGCGGCGCACTTCCCGGACAACCTGCTCACCACCGCCACCCATGACCACAAACGCGGCGAAGACACCCGGGCGCGCCTGGGTGTGTTGAGCGAGCGAGCCGTCTGGTTCAGCGAGAAAGTCCAGCAGTGGCAACAGCAGGTCAGCGATCTGCGGCGCGAACTCGATGATGGCCTGGCCCCCTCGCCCGCCGATGAACTCATGCTCTACCAGACCTTGTTGGGCAGTTGGCCCTTGCGCCTGGAGGCCGATGATGCGGACGCGATGCAGACCTATCTGGAGCGCGTCTGGCGCTGGCAGGAAAAGGCCCTGCGCGAAGCCAAGCTGCGGACCCACTGGAGCGCACCCAACACCGCTTACGAAAACCTGTGCCGCGAGTTTCTGACCCGCCTGCTGACCGATGAGCGCTACCGGGCGGTGCGCCGCGATATCGCCGCTGCCGCGCTGGCGATTGCCCCGGCTGGTGCCATCAACAGCCTCAGCCAGTGCCTGTTGCGCACCACCTTGCCCGGCGTACCGGATCTGTACCAGGGCGCCGACTTCTGGGATTTCAGCCTCGTCGACCCGGATAACCGCAGCCCGGTGGATTTCGCCGCACGGGTTGCAGCGCTGTCCACCCACAGCAACCTGAAAGAGCTGATCAACCAATGGCGCGATGGCCGCATCAAGCAGCACCTGCTGGCCGCCGTCCTCAACCTGCGCGAAGCCCATGCTGACCTCTTCTGTCTGGGTAATTACGAATCACTGGAGGTAGAAGGTGAACAGGCCGGACGGGTGATTGCCTTTTGCCGCCGCCACGGCGATGAATACCTGATCGGCGTTGTACCGCGACTGGTCGCGGGTTTACTCGGCCATCACGACACACCGCTGCCCGATCCGGGCCAGTGGCAGGACACCCGCATCCTGTTGCCGGAGCCACTGCGCCAGGCGACCTTATCCGGGGTTTTCTCCGGCTCCCTCAAACCCCGCCAGGGCGCCCTGGCTGTGGCTGAGGCCCTGGCAGAGTTCCCCGTCAACCTGCTGTACTTCAAGCGCGACCCAGCAAGACCACAACACACCTAAATCGACACCACGGAGATAAACACCATGAACCTCAATGAGAACCGCGTGCGCGAATTCGCTTACCAGATCTGGGAATCGGAAGGCCGGCCCCATGGTCAGGATGTCCGCCACTGGGAGATGGCCTGCAAATTGGCCGCTAATCAAAGCATGGCCGGACAACAAGCCAGTGGCGGAAGCGGCGCGGGCAATGGCTCCGCTGCAACCCAGGCAGATGCGCCGCAAAAGAAATCGCGCAGCAAAAAACAACCGGCGGGTGGTGATGCCAAGGCCGTCAAAAAGGCCGCTGAAACCAAATCCACCACGGCCAAGACCACCCGGCAGAAGAAAGCCAAGGTACTCAATGACACCCTGGACACTGAACTCTCCCCGGTTACCGAAGGATTTGAAGGTTCTGTCTAGACAGGACTGACAACCTCAGGCACGCCAGGCTCACCCGACGCGGTTCGGGTGGGGTTTGTTGCGCCTGAAAAATGTGTCTCGGTAACCTAGAAAGATCCGCGATATCACCGATCAACATCACCGATCAATCGCCACAAAAAGAAGGACAAGCACCATGGGCAAACAACCAAAAGCACCGGAGATCAAACAGCGCTCGCGCATTACCGAAGGCCACCCGTTTCCCCTGGGCGCGACCTGGGATGGCCTGGGCGTTAACTTCGCGCTCTTTTCCGCCCATGCCACCAAGGTGGAACTGTGCCTGTTCGACAACGACGGCACCACCGAGCTGGAACGCATTGAACTACCGGAATACACCGATGAAATCTGGCACGGCTACCTGCCCGATGCCAACGCTGGCCAA
>DATJLH010000041.1:0-4475 GCA_035490615.1 Cellvibrio sp. | reverse complement strand
GAGTCCCAGGTGCGTAATGCGGGGATTCTGAGCAGTGTTAAAAATGCGTTGACCAAGGATTACCTGGAGGGCTTGAAGTCCCTTGATCCGGAACTGGTGAAGACAGCGGTAACTGGCGAGCGTTTCCAGGCCTGTTTCTTTGAGAATTGTCAGGATAAAGCGATTCTTGATTTCGTGAATGGAGTTTTGGGACGTTAATTCAATAACAACCTCCATCGAACGGGGGTAGCGGAGTAGGGGGCGGGACACGCCGTGAACCCATCCATGGGGGCTCAGCACCGACATCCTGTCGGTGATGGTCCCGCCCCCTACTCCGCTACCCCCTGCGCCGTGCCAACCAATAAGAAACTTCTCGTTAAGTAATTCACGATGCAAACTGACTACCTCCTCCTTTTTGCCCCACCACCTTAAGTGATAAGCTCGCACCCATTACGGGTTTACGAGCGATTGACATGCATATCCATATTCTCGGCGTGTGCGGCACCTTTATGGGCAGCCTTGCACAACTTGCCAAAGCCCTCGGGCACCGCGTGACCGGCAGTGATGCCAATGTGTATCCCCCCATGAGTACTCAACTGGAGCAAGCTGGCATTGAATTGATGCAAGGCTTTGATCCGGTGCATTTGCAACCGGCGCCGGATCTGGTGGTGATCGGGAATGCGATGAGTCGTGGGAACCCGGCGGTGGAGTATGTGTTGGCGCAGGGGATTCCTTATACGTCCGGGCCGCAGTGGTTGCGTGATTATGTGTTGCCGGGCAAGTGGGTGCTGGCGGTGGCGGGTACGCATGGCAAGACGACGACCAGCAGTATGCTGGCGTGGATTCTTGAATACGCGGGCATGGCGCCGGGTTACTTAATTGGCGGGGTGACGAAAAACTTTCCCAGTTCTGCGCGTTTGGGCGAGACGCCATTTTTTGTGGTGGAGGCGGATGAATACGACAGCGCGTTTTTTGATAAGCGTTCCAAGTTCGTTCATTACAACGCACGCACGGTAATTCTTAACAATCTCGAATTTGATCACGCAGATATTTTTCCGGATCTCGCGGCCATTCAAAAACAGTTTCATCATCTAGTGCGCACGGTACCGAATAACGGCCTGCTGATTTCTCCACAGGATGATGCGGCGCTGAATGAAGTCCTGGCCATGGGTTGCTGGACACCGCAACAAAAATTCTCTGTCGATGGTGATACCTCCGTCGAGTGGCGGGCGGAGTTATTGGAGAAAGACGGTTCAGCATTTGCCGTGTTTCATGAAGGCACAGCGGTGGCGCAAGTGCATTGGGCGCAGACCGGTTTGCATAACGTCAATAACGGTTTAGCGGCGATGATCGCCGCGCGTCATGTCGGTGTTACACCAGAGATCAGTGCCAAAGCCCTGGAACAATTTGCCGGGGTAAAACGGCGCATGGAGTGTTTAGCCGATATCCATAGCATAAAAGTTTATGATGACTTTGCTCATCACCCCACGGCGATAAAAACTACCCTCGCCGGCCTGCGCGCCAAAGTTGGCAGCCAGAAAATTATCGCCGTGATTGAGCCGCGCTCCAATACCATGCGTATGGGCGTTCATAAAGATGCATTGAACCAAGCCTGCACTGACGCCGACGACGTACTCTGGTATCAACCACCGAATGTGGATTGGGCCATGGATGAAGTGGTAAACAAAAGTCCCGTCCCTGCAAAACTGGTTCACGATCTGGATGAGTTAATTCACTGCGCGATTTCACTGAGTGAAGCTGATACCCACATTGTGATTATGAGCAACGGCGGATTTGGTGGTGTGCATCAAAAGTTGATTGAGCAATTAAAAAAGCACGCGCTGTAATCAATATCGTTTCATTTAAGGCCAACGTTTTTAAGGACAGCGGGGAATTTGACCATGACACAACGCACCATCACCCTGGCCATGACTGGCGCATCCGGCGCGCAGTATGGTTTACGTTTGTTGCAATGTTTATTGGCAGCGGATTGCAAAGTGTATTTGCTGTTATCCAGCGCAGCGGAAGTTGTGATTCGCACAGAAACGGATCTGGATTTGCCGGAGACTCTTGAAGAACAACAGGCAATGCTTAGCGAATTATTCGGTGCGGATGAAGATCAGTTGCAAATTTTTACCAAAGACGACTGGTTTTCTCCCGTTGCATCAGGCTCCAGTTCACCGACATCCATGGTGATCTGCCCCGCCAGCGGTGGTTGCCTTTCTGCGATTGCCCATGGCGCCAGCAACAATCTTATTGAGCGCGCCGCCGATGTTGCTTTGAAGGAGCGCCGGCAATTAATCCTGGTCCCCAGGGAAACGCCCTACTCCGCGATCCATCTGGAAAATATGCTCAAGCTCACACAGCTTGGCGCGGTCATTCTTCCCGCAAGCCCCGGCTTTTATATGCAACCGCAATCCATCACCGAACTGATCGATTTTATTGTCGCTCGCATTCTCGACCAATTAGGCATTGAGCAAGACCTGATGCCCCGCTGGGGCGAAGACTAATATCAAACTCCCTCCGTAGGTCGGATTAGCGCAGCGTAATCCGACAACGATCTAACCAACACAATCAAACATTATGGCATTACCCAAAGCAGTCAAAATCATAGAAGTCGGCCCCCGCGATGGCTTACAAAATGAAAAGCAAACCATCGCCACCGACACCAAGATTCAACTTATTAATCAATTGTCCGAGGCGGGCCTGTCTTATATTGAAGCTGGCAGTTTTGTTAATCCCAAATGGGTCCCGCAAATGGCCGACAGCGCTGAGGTGTTCGGCGGCGTCACCCGCAAAACCGGTGTGACCTATGCCGCGTTAACACCCAACGTGCAAGGCTTCGAGCGTGCGCTCGCCGCGGGCGCTGACGAGGTTGCGATATTTGCAGCGGCCTCCGAGGCCTTTAGCCAAAAAAATATTAACTGTTCTATCGCCGAAAGCCTTACGCGATTTACAGCACTGATGGAGGCAGCACAACGCCATAACATACCCGTGCGCGGTTATATTTCCTGCGTGGCTGGCTGCCCTTACAGCGGCGCCGTTGAACCGGAAGTTGTTATGAAACTCGCCCGGGATTTGCTGGCCATGGGCTGCTATGAAATTTCGCTGGGCGACACTATCGGTGTTGGAACGGCTGGCCAAATCAAAGGATTAATCGAATTACTTATGCAGCATATCCCCGTGGAGAAACTCGCGGTCCATATGCACGATACCTACGGTCAGGCATTGGCAAATATCTATGCCGCGCTGGAGTGCGGCGTCAGCGTTGTGGACAGCTCGGTCGCAGGGCTGGGCGGTTGTCCTTATGCGGTGGGTGCTTCAGGTAATGTCGCAACAGAAGATGTGGTTTATTTGTTGAATGGTCTCGGTATTGCTCACGGCGTTGATCTGGAAAAATTGATTGCTGTCGGCAACAACATCTGTGAATCACTCGGAAAAAACAACGGGTCCAAAGTCGCACAAGCAATCTCACGGAAACACCAGGCATGATGGATGAATACCTTCCCGATGACATTGTCCAGGCAAAAATAAACCTGGAGACCGCACAAATACCCTGGCGGGAGCTGCAGCGCTTCTTTGCCAGCGGCAAGGCAATTGCCGTCGATTCCAGCCTCGACCTCACCGAGGTTGCGCGGGTTATTGCGCGGGATCAATCCGCACAACTGAAACAGTGGATGGATGCCTCATTGGTAGGCAGTGTGAGCGATAAGCAGGCGCAGATTTGGTATGAGCGGAATGCTCTGGTCTGGGCCGTGGTAATAAAACCATGGGTACTTGTCCAGGACGTTCTCAATGAACAAACTGCACCGCATCAAGAAGACAATCTTTAGCACTTAATTATTAATAACGTTTCAGGTCAGGAATTTTTATGAAGCCCATCTCCGCCGCCGGCGTCGGCATTCGTTTTATCTTCGCGTTGTTGTTAGTGTTCGCCACGTACAATCCCAGCGGCTACTCCTATTACCATTGGCTCTATGCCAATTGGTCGGCACCTACACCTTACATTGCCCTGGCAGGATTAATCCTGCTGATTGGCTGGGCAATCTATCTGCGTGCGACCTTACGCTCGTTGGGTTTTCTCGGGTTGATATTAGCAAGCGCTTTTCTGGCCTGCCTGGTGTGGCTACTCGTGTATTGGGGCTGGATCAAACTGGATAAAGCAGGACCGATCACCTGGATCAGCGAAATATTGGTTGCCGCCCTGCTTGCGGTCGGCATGTCCTGGTCGCACATCCGCCGCGCCATGTCTGGTCAGGTGGATATGGATGATGTAGATGAGAACTGATGAATCAGTTCTCATCAAACTTATTCTATTGTTGGATAAACTATTCCGGTGCTATCAATAAATATTGCTTGATATCTTCCTTGCGCGGATGACGATATAGCCATTGGCGGAAGGCATGTACCTGGGCGAAGTCTTCCTCCCCCAAGAGTTTTTCGTAACGATCCTGATGAAATGCCTCCTGACGCGCCTTGCGAATATTGCGTTGCCA
>DATJLH010000040.1:0-29882 GCA_035490615.1 Cellvibrio sp. | reverse complement strand
ATAAAGCACCAGGCGCCATAAAACCAGCCGACTTAATGTAAAGCGAGATATAAAGCCAGCCGGGGCAGTTACAGATAATGCCTAATGACAGGTCATGCGGTACTTGAATTGCAGATCCAGAAAATCCGCCGTGATATTGGCCGCCGAACTCACCCAAGGCTCAAATAACCAGAAAGCATGGGAGCTGCCGGGGATTTCCTCCGCCCGATGCGGCACCCGAAAGTGCTCCAGACGCCGGAGCATTTCATCCTGTCCGGCACGATAGCCCGGCTCCCCGCTATTCAACAACAATACCGCCGGCATCCCTTTACGGACGCGGTTCATCGGAGATGCCTGATGCAGCAAAGCCTCCCGCTGAACCGCCCCACCCCCAAGCCAATACCCGATCGGATCAGCCTGCCCGGTCTCACTTTTCAGCGTCACCGGATCAAGCTGCCAAGGACCATCAAGATTGAGAATAACCTGCACCTCAGCCGCCCCAACTGCTGTCAATCCGCCCAAAGCCGCAACCACCCCACCCGCGCCAGCACCACCTAATGCGATATGCGAAGCATCTATCCCGTAAGCGTCCGCATGCTCACGCATCCAGCGAACAGCCGCCTGGGCATCCTCCACCGCCGCCGGGTACGGCGCCTGCGACGCCAAACGATAATCGATGATAGCCACCACATAACCGCGCAGCGCAAGCTCTAATGCAAACGGAACAAGATGCTCACGCTGTCCATCAACCCAATCACCGCCATGCACTAAAACAATCCCCGGCCGCAACTCATCCATCGTCGTCCCCGGCGCATACAAATCCAACTGCAAATCACGCGCACCTCGTTGGGCATACGTCAGATTTTTAAACTCAGCAATACCCTCCGGCACAACACGATTGGCCAGCTTGATGTAGGGATACCGTTTTACTTGTTGACGGAAGATATCATCAGCGGTGTAGTGAGATTGATGCGGCACGGCGGCGCATGCAGCCAAAAATACAGTTAGCAACAATAGAAAGAGCAAACGCGCATTCAAGAATTTTTTCGTTTCGACACTCATTGCAGAAACCCTTGGTTATTATTTTTATTGATGTATTTTTCAGGAGTTCAATAGAGCATTAAAGTTCAGGCAGATGAAGTTAACGCATCACATTCTGTGTAATAAAAAAATGAACAATGAAACAATTTTTCAGCAATAAAAAGCCAGCAACGATGCTGGCTTTTTCACTACCAATTTATGCACTCGCACAATGCAAGTTTGGCGTTAAGGCGTTGGTTTCGAAACCCTCAAGTCAGGGACGACTTGAGGGAGCTACAAGGATGTATTCATGCGCTTTCGAAACCAACGCCTTAATGACAAACGAATTTATACTGAAAACTAATTGCCTACGCTAATAACAAAATACCGAACATTACAAAACCAAACGCCGAATATCCGCAATCACACTCGTCAGGAACGTAAAGAACCGACCAGCATCCGCACCATTCACCGCACGATGGTCATAAGACAAAGAAATCGGCAGCATATTACGCGGCACAAACTCCTTACCATTCCACACCGGCTTGATCTGCGCACGAGACACACCCAGGATCGCCACTTCCGGCGCATTCACCATAGGCGTAAAACCACTACCGCCCATCGCACCCAGGCTAGAGATAGTAAAACAACCACCCTGCATCTCTGCCGGCATCAACTTACCATCGCGCGCCTTCTTGGCCAGCACGTTAATCTCATCCGCCAGTTCCCACAGGCCTTTCTTGTCCACATCGCGCACAACCGGCACCAGCAGGCCAATCGGCGTATCAACTGCCACACCGATATGCACATAGTTTTTCTGCACAATGTGCTCGCCGTCATGATGCATGGATACGTTGAAACTCGGCTCAGCGCGCAATGCGGCAGCACAGGCTTTCAACAGGAACGGCAAGGGCGTTAATTTACTGCCGCGCTTCTCCGCTTCCGCTTTCAGGCCGGTACGGAAAGCTTCCATCTCGGTGATGTCCACGTCATCCCATTGGGTCACATGGGGAACGTTCAACCAATTGCGGGTCATGTTTTCAGCGGTGAGCTTTTTGATCTTGCTCATCTTGACCATTTCAATCTCACCGAACTTGGCGAAATCAACCGCTGGCACACGTGGAATACCTGAACCACCGCCTACCGATGCGCCGGACTGAACGCTGGCAACAATGTTTTTCACATAGTTGCGCACATCATCTTTCAGCAGGCGACCACGGGGACCGGTTCCAGGCACCTTGGCCAAATCCACGCCCAATTGACGGCCCAACTTGCGCACTGCCGGACCGGCGTAAACATCACCACTGTTTACTACCGCTTCAGCTTTTGCAGGCGCTGCCGCCGGGGCAGGTTTTGGGGTTTCCGCTTTAGGTGCCGGCGCACTGGTTTCCGCTTTGGCCGGTGCAGCAGCTTGTGCTGGTGCAGCGCCGCCTGAGGTCTTCATTACACCGATAACCGAACCTTGCGATACCTTGTCACCCACTTTCACTGCGATACTGACGATCTTGCCCGATGCAGTAGCCGGTACTTCCATAGACGCTTTATCAGTCTCAAGGACGATCAGGGAATCGCCTTCGGCTACGTCGTCGCCCGCCTTCACTGTCACTTCAATAACGTCAACATTTTCTGCGCCGCCGATATCCGGAACCGTGATGGTAAGTTCACTGCTGCTCGCTGAGACGGCAGGTGTCGCTGCAGCGGGCGCAGGTGCTGCGGCCGCTTCTGCGCCTCCACTGACAGCCACAACACAAATAGCTGTACCCTGGGAAACCTTATCGCCCACCTTCACGGAGATACTGACGATCTTACCGGACGCGGTAGCGGGCACTTCCATAGAGGCTTTGTCAGTTTCCAGCACAATCAGGGAATCGCCTTCGGCGACTTCATCACCGGGCTTAACGCTGACTTCAATCACATCCACATTTTCTGCGCCGCCGATATCCGGCACCGCAATGGTAATTTCACTGGTCGCAGCAGATGCCTTGGCCGGAGCCGGGGCGGCAGCGGGTGCTTTGGCAGCAGGAGCCGGAGCGGCCTCGGCAGCACCTTCTGCTTCAACCTCGATCAATACATCATCCTGCGAAACCTTATCTCCCTCTTTCACCTTGATAGCGACAACTTTACCCGCTTTATCGGCAGGAATTTCCATGGATGCTTTGTCCGTTTCAAGCACGACGATGGAATCTCCCTCGGCAATTACATCGCCTACTTTCACGGAGATTTCAATTACATCGACGCCTTCCGCACCACCGATATCGGGCACTTTAATGGTTTGAATTGCCACTGTAACTCCTCACTTTCTGCAAATTCGATCAACTGTTATTCAATGCGAATACAAGAACGCCCTCTTTGTAAGAGGGCGTTGGATTTACACGCTCATCGGGTCCGCTTTTTCCGGATCAATCCCGAATTTCTTGATGGCCTTGGCGACAACGTCGGCTTTGATCTTGCCTTCATCGGCCAGTGACTTGAGCGCGGCGATAACCACAAAATAACGATTCACTTCAAAGAAATGACGCAATTTCGCGCGGGAATCACTGCGACCGAAACCTTCTGTACCCAATACGGTGTAGGTGCCGGGAACAAATGCACGCAATTGTTCGCTGTAAGTTTTCAGATGGTCTGTTGCAATAATTTTCGGACCGTCACGGCCTTCCAGAAGTTCGGTAATGTATGCCTTACGCGGCGTCTCTGTCGGGTGCAGCAAATTCCAGCGCGTGGCACGCTGACCATCGCGGGTCAACTCGTTCACGCTGGTGACGCTCCACACATCCGCTTCCACATCAAAGTCGTTGCGCAACAATTCTGCTGCTGCGCGCACTTCGTTGAGGATGGTGCCGGCGCCCATCAACTGCACGCGATTTTTCTTTTTGCTCTTGCCTTGTTCAAGCAAGTACATCCCTTTGATGATGCCTTCCTGCGCCCCTTCCGGGAGATCCGGATGCTGGTAGTTTTCGTTCATCAGGGTGATGTAGTAGAAACAATTTTCCTTGTCGTGATACATGCGCTTGATGCCGTCCTGAATGATCACGGCCAATTCGTAGGCGTAGGTCGGATCGTAGGTACGGCAATTGGGGATAGTGTTCGCCATCACATGGCTGTGGCCATCCTGGTGTTGCAAGCCTTCACCGTTCAGCGTGGTACGACCGGCCGTTGCACCCAGCATAAAGCCGCGCGCCTGAGAATCACCGGCAGCCCAAGCCAGGTCACCGATACGCTGGAAACCGAACATGGAGTAATAGATGTAGAACGGAATCATGGGTACGCCATGATTGCTGTACGAGGTTGCCGCCGCAATCCAGGATGACATGGAGCCGGCTTCGTTGATGCCCTCTTCCAGAATCTGGCCGTTTGATGATTCGTGGTAAGACATCATCTGGCCCGCATCATGGGGCACATATTTTTGACCTTCGGATGAATAAATACCGATGGTTTTAAACATACCTTCCATACCAAAGGTACGCGCTTCGTCCGGCACAATCGGCACAATGTTTTTGCCGATTTGTTTGTCTTTTACCAACGACGACAAAATACGCACAAAACTCATGGTGGTAGAAATTTCACGCTCACCAGTAGACTTGAGCTGTGCAGCAAATGCATCCAGATCCGGTGTTTGCAGCGGTTCAAAATCTGATTTACGCGCAGGCAAATAACCTTTCAACGCCTGGCGACGGGCGCGCAGGTATTGCATCTCCGGGCTGTCTTCGGACGGACGGTAGTAAGGTAATTTGGGAAGGTCTTCGTCGCTAATAGGTAATTCAAAACGGTCGCGGAATTTCTTGAGGCTTTCAATATCGAGGGACTTAACGGAGTGCGTCTTGTTGATCGCTTCACCGGATGCACCCATGCCATAACCCTTGACGGTTTGCGCCAGGATAACGGTGGGTTGGCCCTTGGTATTTACCGCTTGGTGATAAGCGTTATACACCTTGCTCGCGTCGTGGCCGCCGCGCGCCAGATGCAGGATTTCGTCATCGGACATATCGCTTACCAATTCAAGCAGCTCCGGGTATTTGCCGAAGAAATGCTCGCGGGTGTAAGCGCCGCCGTTGGCTTTGTAATTTTGCATCTCGCCATCGACGACTTCGTCCATGCGCTTCTGCAATAAACCGCTCTTGTCTTTTTCGAGCAGGCGATCCCAACTGCTACCCCACAGCACCTTGATGACATTCCAGCCAGCACCACGGAACACACCTTCGAGTTCCTGAACGATCTTGCCGTTGCCGCGCACCGGGCCATCGAGACGTTGCAGGTTACAGTTGATGACGAAGATAAGATTGTCGAGTTTTTCGCGGGTTGCCAGCGAAATTGCACCCAGGCTTTCCGGCTCATCACACTCACCGTCACCTAAAAATGCCCAGACTTTGCGGTCGGTTTCCGGTACCAGACCACGGGCTTCCATGTAACGGATAAAGCGCGCCTGATAGATAGCCTTGATTGGGCCCAAGCCCATGGAAACCGTCGGGAATTGCCAGTAATCCGGCATCAACCAGGGGTGCGGATAAGAAGAAAGTCCACCGCCATCAACTTCGCGGCGGAAATTGTCCAGATGTTTTTCATCGAAGCGGCCTTCGACATAAGAACGAGCGTACATACCGGGAGAAACGTGGCCCTGGAAATACACCAGGTCGCCGGGCACATCGCCATCGTTACCGCGGAAGAAATGGTTGAAGCCCACATCATAAAGTGTGGCGGATGAAGCAAAAGACGCGATGTGACCACCGAGTGCATCTTCATTATCGTTGGCTTTCATGACCATCGCCATGGCATTCCAACGCACAATGGAACGAATTTTTCGTTCCAGAACCCGATCACCAGGAAACGCAACTTCTTTTTCCGGCGGAATACTGTTGCGATAAGGAGTCTGGATGGAAGAAGGCTGCGCGATACCTTTATTCACAGCCTTCTCGGACAGCATTTTTAACAGGTATGCGGCGCGCTCTTTGCCACCATGGCGAACAACTGATTCCAAGGCATCCAGCCATTCTTTCGTTTCAATGGCATCGATATCTTCTAGCATTCAAATCTCCTCAACTATGCGCGCTGTGGCACATATAAACGTAGCAACAGTATCAAATAAAGGAATTAGGAAGGGTGTAACCGCAGCTTGTAGTGTCACAGAAGTCATTGATTTCTGTAGGTTTATTGGCGGTTTCGCTCCAGCGTCGGAGCGAAAAAATCCCCGAATTCTTACATATATGGCGTTTTTTTACCAGCCCCGCCCTCACCACCAACCGGCAACCGAACAAAGGCGCGGTAAGCAAAAAAACATTGCGCATTTTTTACACAACCTATTGCGAGTGCAGACAAGGTTGTCAATTGCAAGTTCATACCGAGGCAAATTCCATCTCAGAGAAACAAGCCGAAAAGCACTACACAATTCAGGGATATACCAGGCTATCCAGTTGTTCGTGGTAGGCTTCAAGATTGTTCAATAAATGAAAGTTTTCCGTGTCAGGCATCTTCTGCGACGTCAACCAAAGCCGACGCTGCTTTTCCAATATGACGCGTTGGTAATAATTATTCAGCGATGCTTCGGTAATGCCCGCAACAGCCGCCGCGATCTGCTGGCGCCGATCAAACTCTTCGTCCCCCAGCAAAATACTTTCCCAATAAATATCAGCCTGTTCCGTCAGGGTGCGCGCTGGCTTTTTCAAATCGCGCACCAGCGATTGTTTGTTTTCCGCCAGGTTTTTGCTCAGGGCTTTTGCATAATCTGTCAGGAAACTATCGATCTCTTGCACAATCTGCGCTTCATCTGTTGCAGGCGATTGAACCACGAAAACCGTTCCTTCGAGATTACGGATCGGCATGGGAAAAACGCTCACGATGTAGCCCAATTGTTTTTCCGTGCGCAAGCGATCAAAAAAGGCCGGCTGCAACATTTGTTGCAGCAACTTCATGTGCGCCGTATCGACGATGCTGGGCTGAAGGCTCTGGATATACAACTGCACCACGTGATCATTGTGGTCGAGCGCGTGGCGGTATAGCCAGGGCTTTTCCTGTTTTGTCGACAACTGGTAGAGGCGTGCAGCGGGTTGTGACCTGCCAGTTTTGGTACCGAGCAGTTCATACTCTGCCAGGGCCGCCAGCTTGATGGCCTCCTGGCGAAACAGATTGCCGTACAGCAATGCTTCCATGGTGCCGTCGCGCAAGAGGCGCGTGGAAAATTGGTGGAACTGCTCCAGGGTTTTACTTTCCAGCCCGTTGATCAGTGCCTCGTTACTCCAATAGGGTTCGTAATGCAGCACCGGTATCTGGCGAGCCAGCACAATATAAGGTGTGTTCTTGTCTTCGTTGCGCCAGTTGCGAATTAATTCCTGTTTGAGGTTGAGAAAACGTTCCTGATTAAAGCGGCCTTTGCGAATTGCTTTGGCGATCTTGCTCAGCAATAAGCCCTGACGACTGCTGTAGCCATCAATGGAAATATCGAGCCCCCGTGTGTTGGCACGCACGGCGTAATGCAGACCGGCCAAGCTTGCCGGGTAAGAAAACTCATTCAGCTCGTCCATCACCAACGCGGCAAACAATTGTGCTTGTGCGGCACCTTCTGCATTCATCGCTACCAAGGGTAGTTTCAGGCGCAGGTTTATCTTGGCTTTGGGAACATGAAATTGCTGGTCTTGCTTAAACCAGGCTTGGGTTCGCTCGTTGCGGATAACCATTTGTGGTCGATCCGCGATGCGCGGCGCCGCACTTTCGCTGGGGGTAGGCAACAGCAACTGGGATTTAACCGCAAGGCGCGTGGGAATAAAGGCATTCGGCTCCGGAAAATATAATTTCTTTCGCACGCTTGGTTTGATTTCGTATTCTTCAAATTTAATTTTTTCAACAGCGTAGGGCGTTTGATAAAAATGCGTTAATTTATCTGTTTCCACATCCGGGGCGACAAACACTGTCATCACGTTATCATCACGCAGGTAACTCAATCCTTGCTGGATCAGTTTTTCATCGTAGGCGGTATAGAGGTAATCGCCTCGCAATACATCCTGAGGCTGATAAATGTGCATCACATACGCCAGGTTTTTTACCGTATCAATAGGTGGACTTTGTTCATGGAAACGAAAGTCAATGTCGGCCAGTTCTTTCAGCTCGTTGTAACGCCAATCCTTTAGACCGCGCGCTTGCAGCTGTTCAATCATATAAAACATCAAAGGCACAATCTGATCCCGTGCCCGGGTACCCTTCTCGGTCAATTGGATAATGATCTGGAAGAACGCGTCGTGTCGTGTGCTGGACCCGACACCGGCGCTGAGCCCTTCAGCCCAGCCGAGGTCCTTTAGTAATGAAAGGACACTGCCCTTCCCCTCGTGGCCTAATAAATTGCCGATGTAATGCCAGGGCTTTTTACTGTAGGTTTCCCAGGGATTGGGAATGGGAAAAAGCATGGAGAGTTGGCGCAGCTCTTTTTCCGGTTTGATGCTGACGGCAGCGGGTAAAAAATCTGCCGGGAACAGTGGCGGGTAAGCATCGGGAAGCTCGCGGGGATGGGAGGGAATGAGACCGAAGCGTCCAACCACCATCTTTTGCAATTCATCCAGTGACTCCTTACCCAACACCACCAGAGTCATCGCATCAGCTGAATAATATTGGCGATAAAAAGCAATCAGATCATCACGCACGGCATCATCTTCCCGATCCGCCAGGGTTTCCTGGCTGCCGACAGAAAATTGTGCCGCCGGGTGTTCCGGATTGAGCAATTCACGATACACATCCAGGATGCGTCGGCCATCATCGTTGACTCGCGCGAGGTACTCTGAATGTACAGCGTTGCGTTCGCGCTCTACATAACCGGCATCAAACAAGGGGGCAATAAAAAACTGCGCAAAACGATCCAGTGCCGGGTCAAGATAATCGCTGTCGATATCGAAGAAATAATTGGTGTGCTCCGGTGCAGTAAACGCATTATGGTTTCCACCGTGCTGGCTGATAAACGCCTGATACTCACCGGCCTCCGGATATTTTTCGGTGCCGAGAAACAGCATATGCTCAAGGAAATGCGCAAGCCCCTGACGATCCGCCGGATTTTGGTTGTGGCCGATAAATACATCCAATGCTGCTGCCGACTTCTCGGCATCGGCATCAGATATCAATAAAACCCGCAGCTTGTTTTGCAGCGTGATGTAGCGATACTCGCGATCATCATTTTCGCTCTTGATGACATCGACCCGTGCCACCACCGTCGCGCTGTCATCTAGCACAGCCAGCTCTTCCTGAGCGGTTACCAAGCCACTGCGCAACAGGCAGGCAGAGCAGAGTAACAACCAGTAAAGATGCCGGGCAAAATGACTTACGCTATTCATTAACACAATTACCTTTCATTGAACGTGCTACGGGAGATATCACATCACAGGAAACGAAGCGGTTTATTTTTTGCGCAGGATGTACAGATAACTGCCGTCCTTTTCACAAAAACCTTCTAACCGGTGGCCACTGATCTCTGCAAACGCATAAAAGTCGCGTATCGATCCGGCGTCCGTTGCAATGACCCGCAATAATTCGCCGGTAGCCAGGTGCCGCAGGGCCTGCTTTGCGCGCAGGAGCGGCAAGGGACAGCGCAGCCCGCTCGCGTCAAGGCTTGTCGCCACAGAACAAGCCATCATCTCTTCATAGGAGATGCGCGGCAGCGATTGATTTGGATCATTCATGTCGATAAAACCCGTTCGTACTGTGAAGCCTGAGCCCCGGTCCGGTTGAACAAAGTTGGCGCATATTAGTCCAATCCCTGTCTACCCGTCGGCCCATAGCCTTTGGCCAGCAAAGACGCTAGAGTAACGGCCGCTATATCGCCACCCGGAGGAGTGCCAACAACTGTGTCTGTGTTTCGCAAAACCTTGCTGATTCCAATGGTTCTCGCAAGCGGCATTACGATGAATGCGGCAGCGGAGATTGAACTTCCGATGTTGGGAGACACCAGCTCCAGCATGATTTCACCCATGCAGGAGCGTGTACTTGGGCAAAAGTGGTTGCGATTGTACCGTAGTCAGGTTCCCACGTCCTCTGATCCCTTGATTATCGATTACCTCGAAAACCTGCTTAATCGGCTGGCCCTCCATAGCCAGCTGGACAACAAGGACCTGGAGTTGGTGCTGGTCCAGAACGATACCCTCAATGCTTTCGCGGTGCCCGGCGGTATTATCGGCGTGCATACCGGCCTGCTGACCTATGCCAGGACCGAAAACCAGCTGGCCGCTGTATTGGCGCACGAACTGGCACACTTGAGCCAACGCCACTATGCCCGTCAGCTGGAACAACAGAAAAATATGGCAGCGCCCTTTTACGCGGGGATGCTGGCCAGCCTGGTATTGCTGGCCACCACTGGCTCGAACAGTGACGCGGGTCTGGCGGCTTTGGCCACAACCCAGGCAGCGGCTATCGATGCGCAATTGCGCTTCAGCCGTCAAAACGAGCAGGAAGCCGACCGAATCGGTATGCAGACCATGATCGAGGCAGGATTAGACCCCTACGCCGCCTCCGATATGTTTGAAGAGATGCTGCGCGGCAGTCGCTACGGTCGCCGCCCGCCGGAATTCCTGCTGACCCACCCGGTGACCGAAAGCCGTATTTCGGACGCGCGCAACCGTGCCATGCAATACCCACGCAAACACTATGACGATAACCTTGAATTCCAATTGATGCGCACCCGCATTCGGGTCAGAAGTGAAGAAACGCCTCAGTTGGCCGTCAAACGCTTCAAAGGTGAAGTCGAGGGTGAAAGTGCTTCTGCCGATGCCAGCCGTTACGGCCTCGTCCTGGCCTACACGGACGCCCAACAGTTTGCAGAAGCGCGGGCCACACTCAAGCCCCTGCTGGAGAAAGATCCCCAGCGTTTGACCTATCTCATCATGGCTAACGATATCGAAGTGGCCGCTCAGAATTACAAGCCTGCACTGAAAGAGCTGGAAGCTTTGCTGGATAAAAATCCCGGTAGCCACCCGGTTATCGTGCGCTATGCCGAAGCGCTGATGAAAGCCGGCGACTACCAGGGCAGCGCTGCGGTACTGGAGCGTTACTCACGGCAGCGCACGAAAGATGATTACGTCTGGTACCTGCTGGCTGAGGTGTACGGCTTGGCGGGTAACATTCTCGGCGTACACGAAGCGCGCGCGGAATATTTTATTCTCAACGGTGTATATGATCGCGCGCAAATACAGTTGCGCAATGCCTTGAAACTGGCACAAGGAAATTTCCATCGCACCGCGTTATTGGAAGAACGCTTGAAATACGTAGAGCGTCAGCGGCAAGAGCAGAATTTTTAAACTTGTTGAAGGTTTAGCATTAATCCAGGGAAATGGAATTGCGCGAAAAATTTTTCGCCCAGTCGGAGCTGCTGACCCATTCATCCACTTTATCCGCGGGCATGGGTCGGCCGATGTGGTACCCCTGGGCGTCATCGCAGCCCATCATGTCCAGGCGCCGCAATAATTCCTCGTTCTCCACACCTTCAGCCACCACTCGCAATCCCAGGTTATGTGCAAGGTGAATGGTGGAATTGACGATCACTTCATCCTGTTTATCTTCCAGCATGTTGCGTACAAATGAGTAATCAATCTTCAGCGTTTGCACAGGCAGGCGTTTGAGGTACGCCAGTGATGAATAGCCTGTACCAAAGTCATCAATAGCCAATAACACCCCCAGGTCATGTAACTGATCCAACACCCGCATAGCGCGGTGGGGGTCAGTCATGATGGAGCTTTCGGTAATTTCCAATTCAAGGTATTTGGGTGGCAATTGGTATTGCTGCAACAGGCGCATAATTTGTTTGGGCATATTTTCGTCCAGCAAATTACGCGCAGACAAATTTACCGCTACCGTCACCGCCAACCCCTGGTCATGCCACAACCGACACTGCTCGATACTTTTTTCCAGCACCCAGGCCGTCATCAGATGAATCAGGCTGGTCATCTCAACAATGGGAATAAATTCACCGGGCGGTACGAATCCCAACTCCGGATGGTTCCAGCGCAACAGCGCTTCAAAACCATAAAAGCCGTTGGATTCCAACGAGACTTTGGGTTGGAAATATAAACACAGCTGATCTTCACGAATCGCACGCCCCAGCTCGCCCATCAATGCCAAGCGTTTGGGTGAATGCGGATCGTACTCCGCGTTGTAGAGTGATAGCCCCGACATTTCTGTCTTGGCGCGGTACATCGCCACATCCGCGTAACGCATCATGGTGCTGACATCCTGCGCCTGCGTCGGGCACAGCGAAATGCCGATACTGGCACTGATTTCGGTGCAAAAGCCCTCTACATCAAACTCCTGTCGCAGCGCATCCAGCACCCGATGACCAAACACAATTGCCTGCCGCTGGTTGCGAATGCGCGGCAAAAAGATGGCAAACTCATCGCCCCCAAGCCGCGCGATCATGCCCGGCATTTCAGACATTTCTGTCTCCAGACGCGGGCCGATCAATTGCAGAAGCCGATCACCCACCTGGTGCCCCAGGGTATCGTTGATTTCTTTAAAGCGATCCAGGTCAATCAGCATCAACGCGCATAAATGGTCGTCTTCGCGATGCTGAATCCAATGATCTATCTCGCGATACAGTTTGACCCGGTTGGGTAATTTGGTGAGCGCATCGTGGGTGGATTGGTATTCAAGGCGGTCTTCGTAACGCTTGCGCGCGGTAATATCTTTGGTGGTTCCCCAGACACGGCGCAACAAGCCATTCTCTACCACACCGACACAAGAAATCTGGTAACACAGCCGGCGGCCTTTGCTATCTTCCCGCACAATATCGTGATCAATCAGTTGATAATGTTTTTCCACAAAATGGTGGAGATCAAACAAGTAATTTTGTGATCCACTTTCGACCAAACCTGAGCCGAGGATTTCGTTGATTTCCTCTGCCCCCAGCATACGCACTAGGACTTTGTTGCATTCGGACAGCCGCGCACTCTGCGCGATATCCACGACTTGCTGCTCAGTGCTCAAGGTGGTGTCGACAGGCGGAATCATGTCGTAACACCAGATGGCTTCAGAACTGTTAGCGATAAACGCTTTGTAACGCGCCTCGCTTTCTTCCAGGGCGCGCTCTTTTATCAGGTTATCGGTAATATCCGTCATGACCAGCAGCAATCCGCTGACCTGAGCGGCGTCATCCAGGGTAGGAATTTTGTCGACAGTGAACCAGCGCTGGGCACCTTCGATATGCAGGCTTTCTATGGATTTTAACAACGGCTGGCCCGTACGAATCACTTCCATGATGTCGCCTTCACGATGCGCCGGGTCATCCCAGAAATGGGCAACCTCGATAAATTTTTTTCCTGTCGCCGCATCGCCAATCAATTTTTGCGCTAATACATTACTGTCCTTGATCATGCCCCAGCGATCCAGATACCAAATCGCTGAGCGCATGGAATCCAGCAGTAAATGTAGTTCTTTGCGTTGATTTTCCAAGGCGTCCTCTATCGCTTTTGATGCCGGGAGCCGCGCTTTGAATAAAGCAACGGTCGAGCCGCAATCCGCTTAGGGTAAAAAATGCTGCACAGCCACCGTCCGTGGCCATTGATCGCTTATAGTCATAAGTGTAGACAAGAATCCTCGCCCTGCCGGTGAATTGGAAAAATGGGGAAGTGCGCCAGCCGTTGCCGCAGGCGCATTATTAGGACATAGGCGGGAAAGTGTTATTTTTCAGGTAGCCATCGCATCAATAATGCGGCGGGCGATCATCCGCCGGCTGTGCAGTGCCCTGCTCTTCCACGAACAGAGCATCCTCAAGACGCTGGGCGAGCAGACGCAGTTGTTGCTGTAGCGTCAGGATTTCCTGGTCTTGCTTGGCGACCACCTGATTCAGCTGGTTCAGGGTATCTTCCTGAAACGCGACCCGGGTTTGCAGCTCTATCAATTGCTCTTGCAGTTCGTTCATCGCAGTTCCCCTTTAAATGTTCAAAACATCCTGATATGCCGCATCAATCAGGCGAATAACGCGGCTATCAATCAGCAGACTCTGACCCATGCGCGAGGTGACGTAACCAAAACCCAGGTGATAATCCGGGTCCGCAAAGCCCAGCGCTCCGCCTGCGCCGGGATGGCCAAATGCCGATGCGCCACGGCCGAAGCGGCAGTCCGGGCGGTCCTGGGGTAGCATAAACCCGTGGCCGAAGCGCAGGCGCAGCCCAAGCACCCGGTCATCCTCGGCGGACAGTTCCCGGGAACACAACTGGGACTGTGCCGCTGACAGGAGTTGCACGTCACCCAGGCGACCACCATCGGCGAGCGCGCCAAAAATTCTGGCCAATGCCACCGCATTGGCATGCCCATTGGCCGCCGGGATCTGGGCCTGCCGCCAGGCCAGGCTGTTGGTGGCGGTCATAAAGCTCACGGGGTTACCGAAAGCCCGATTGGTCACGCCCCGCGGGTCGGCTTTCATGATCTTGCCCAGCGCCATGCTATCTGCACCATTACTCTGGACAACCAATCCATTGGGGTTCTTCAGCGGGGCAGTATCCGCCAGAGCAGCTTGCTGGTCTGGCGGTATCCCGAACCGGCAACGAATCCCTAAAGGCTGAGCCACTTCACGCTGAAAATAGTCGTCGAAGCTGGCACAACCGCTAACCCGTCTAACCAACTCGCCCAAAATCCAGCCGTAGATAAACGGTGAGTAACCTTGCGCGGTGCCTGGTTCCCACCAGGGTTTTAATGCCGCTATCTCCGTTGTCATCTTCTGCCAATCGAAGATGTCTTCATATTCAAGCAAGTTGCGAAACGCTGATAATCCGGTGCGGTGACACATGACCTGGCGAATGGTGATATGACCTTTGTTTTCCTGGGCAAATTCCGGCCAATAATCCGCGACCGGCTTATCCAGATCCAGCACCCCTCGCTCGGCCAATTGCAACACGCACAGCGCCACCAAGGCTTTGCCAACGGAAAAGATATTAACGCAGGTGTCTTCTTGCCAGGGCTGATCAACGACCCCAGCTCCCTGGTTTTGGCGTACACCGGCCCAGATATTCACAACCGGCTCGCCAGAACAGTAGATCGCCAATGCCGCGCCCTGTTCACCCATCTCGGAAAAGTTCTGCGCGAAAGCCTCAACCACCGGCTGCCAGGCCTTGTCCCACTGCCCCTGGATCATTGTGCTTGCCCCTGCGTGTCTTGCTCTGTCTCAGCCGGACCGGGAAGGCTGGCAAAGTAATGACTCAACGCCAGGATGGCCTCGTCGTCCATACTTTTGGCGATAGAACTCATTATTGGATTTTCCCGTGTTCCGTCGCGAAAGGCGCGCAGTTGGTCTGCCAGATAGGCTTGGGGTTGGCCGGCGATCGACGGGTAGGAGGTCACCCGGGAGATGCCTTTGGGTCCATGGCACCCGACGCACATACGCGCCGTCTGGCTTCCCATCTGGATCAGTTGCGCTTCCTGTGACAAGCTTGCTGCCGCAGGCGGCACTTGCTCTGAACAGGCCAGCAAAGCCAGCGATATGCCGAGAATGCTCGCAGCGCGGGCTCCGAGGGACAAAATAGGTAAATTCGTCAGCTTCACATGGCACCCGGTTATTTTGTTCGTGAATAGAAAATCGCGCAGGATTCTAACACTGCTCACCCGGCACGGCTCAAGCCAATTGCGTTATCATCACCGCCCTCGTTAACGCTCGCTCATCGGGAGGATCTTATGAGTAAAAACAGCCGTCTGGTTTATTCCACCGAAACCGGTCGTATCAAGGAAGACAAGAATCCACCTCCCTCCGCGCCACAAGGCGACGGTATTGTGCGGATTCGGCGGGAGATTGCCGGACGAAATGGTAAGGGAGTCACGACGATCAGTGGAATTCCTGCAACTGGCGATGACTTGAAAGCCATCGCGAAACAACTCAAACAACTCTGTGGCGGCGGCGGAGCGGTTAAGGATGGCATCATTGAAATCCAGGGCGATCATCGCGACAAGATCAAAGTGGAGCTGGAAAAACGCGGCTTCACCGTCAAACTGGCCGGTGGCTGATATGGACAGCCATCAACCCGACCCACAACTCCTGCGCGATCTTGTAACCCAGGCGATGCCCTTTGGAAAATATGAAGGCCGCGTGCTGGCGGATTTGCCGGAGCCCTATCTGGTATGGATGGCAGGAAAAGGATTCCCCAAAGGTAAATTGGGTCAGCAATTGGCCTTACTCTATGAGATCAAGTTGAATGGCCTCGAAGGGTTATTAGCCCCGTTACGCAAGGCCACTCGCTGATACCGCTCCCTATGTCGCTGGCCTGCTTTTTGCTCTACCTCTGGTAATCATCCCCAATGCCGTTTTTTTGACAGATAGAGGTAGCAAGCATGGATATGGAAACCTTACTGCAGCTGAGTGAAACCTCGCTCAAGATGGGTTTTGGCGCTCTTATCGCCGTGTTCAGCGGTTGGCTGGTACTGCGCCGCCAGCACGCACAGCAACTGTCACCGGGTAATCGCCGCTTGGAAATTCTGGAGAACGTCTCTGCCAACGTGGGGACGGTCAGCCATATCTTCGCCAAATATTCGACACTGGTGTTGGAGTCCATCCAATTCGGCGAGCAATGGCCCGTGGCGCGCAAGCTGGAGCTGGACGTAGTCAATACCGAACTGGTGACCGAATTCAAAAAGCTGGCGGAGGCCGAAGCCAAGCTGCTGATGCTGGGCGAAAAGAACCTGGAACGCAGCCTGCGTCTGTACGGCGCACGCATTGCGTTGTTTCGCAAGCAGGTGTATGTGGGCCGCCAGGACATTACCCAGGAGCAAATCGCCGCGCTGAAGCAATCTATCCTGCAAGTACGGGAGCAGTTTTATGACATGCTCAGCCGCAAGTATGATCGCCTGCTGGCGAGTGCCTGAGTAACGCCAGCCCCTCACGGCCCCGGTAACCACCGGGGCCAATTGCCGCAAAAAGTCCCTGCCGTAGCCTCAACTAGGCTAGAATGCCCGCCTTTTAACTCGGCTGTTAGCCTCATCCTGAGACGTTACCTGTGATATCCACCGCTAATATCACCATGCAATTTGGTGCAAAACCCCTGTTCGAAAATGTGTCCGTCAAATTCAATAACGGCAACCGTTACGGCCTGATTGGTGCGAACGGCTGCGGCAAATCCACCTTCATGAAAATCCTCGGTGGCGACCAGGAGCCATCTGCAGGCCAGGTGATGCTGGAACCGGACACGCGGCTCGGGAAACTCAGACAGGATCAGTTTGCTTACGAAGACTTCACCGTCCTCGATACCGTAATTATGGGCCACGACGAACTCTGGCAAGTGAAAGCCGAGCGCGACCGCATCTACAGCCAGGCCGAGATGAGCGAAGCGGACGGTATGCGCGTCGCAGAACTTGAAGTCGCTTTTGCGGAGATGGACGGTTACACCGCCGAAGCCCGTGCCGGTGAATTATTACTTGGCCTGGATATTCCCATTGAACAACATACCGGCCCGATGAGTGCCGTTGCTCCCGGCTGGAAATTGCGTGTATTGCTGGCCCAGGCATTGTTTTCCGACCCGGATGTATTACTGCTGGACGAACCGACCAACAACCTCGACATCAACACCATTCGCTGGCTGGAGAACGTGCTCAGCCAACGCAACAGCACCATCATTATTATTTCCCACGACCGTCACTTCCTGAATGCGGTCTGCACCCATATGGCCGACCTGGACTACGGCGAGCTGCGTATTTATCCCGGCAACTATGATGACTATATGACCGCCTCCACCCAGGCGCGGGAAAAACTGCTTAACGAAAACGCCAAGAAAAAAGCACAGATTGCTGAACTGCAAACCTTCGTCAGCCGCTTCTCTGCCAACGCGTCCAAAGCGAAACAAGCCACCTCACGTGCGCGCCAGATTGAAAAAATCCAACTGGAAGATGTTAAGCCTTCCAGCCGCGTCAGCCCTTATATTCGCTTTACGCAAAATAAAAAATTACATCGCCAGGCCGTTACACTGGACCAGTTGACCAAAGGCTTCGACAAGAACCTGTTCGAAGACCTGAGCCTGCAAGTCGAAGCCGGAGAACGCATTGCCATCATCGGCCCCAACGGCGCGGGCAAGACGACCTTGTTACGCTGCCTCTACGGCGACCTCGCGCCGGACAATGGCACAGTGAAATGGGCTGAACAAGCGGAGATCGGTTATTTCGCCCAGGACCACGCCGCCGATTTTGCGGAAGACAGCAATTTGTTCGACTGGATGAAACAGTGGACCAAAGGTGATGAACAACTGGTGCGCGGTGCACTGGGACGGATGCTGTTTTCCAATGATGACGTTAAGAAAAATGTGAAAGTGTTATCCGGCGGTGAAAAAGGCAGGATGTTGTTCGGCAAACTCAGCTTGATCAATCCGAACGTGATGCTGCTCGATGAACCGACCAACCACCTGGATATGGAGTCGATTGAGGCTTTGAACCTGGCGCTGGAAAATTATCCCGGTACGCTGATTTTTGTCAGCCATGACCGTGAATTTGTCTCGTCATTGGCGACCCGGATTATTGATATGCAGCCCAGTGGGTTAATCGATTTTCATGGGAATTATGAGGATTATTTACGGAGTCAGGGAATTTATACCAGTTAATGTTGCTTACAAAAAAGCCCGCGATTGCGGGCTTTTTTTTATGCACTGGCACTTAACGAGTTTGACGTTAGAGGTACTTCGCAATCCGTTTGTCGTCAGGGATTAGGTTTCGAAAACGCATGAATACATCCCTGTAGCTCCCTCAAGTCGTCCCTGACTTGAGGGTTTCGAAACCTAATCCCTGACGCCAAACTCACATTGTGCAATGTGGATTTTTGGAGCAGACATCGAAAAGGAATGCTGAAATTTGTCAGCCAAAAAAACCGAAATAATAAATTATGGGTTTCCGTAACTCATCAACCGTTGGTAACGACGTTCCAGCACATTATCAATGTGTTCCTTACTCAAGCGATCAACCTGATCAATCAAACGCTCTTGCAGTTTTGCGGCCATGGCATCGATATTGCGATGAGCACCACCTAACGGCTCGGGAATGGTTTCATCCACAATGCCCAGGTCTTCCAACACCTTGGAGGTAACACCCATTGCCTGCGCGGCGTCCGGCGCTTTGGCGACGGTCTTCCAGATAATATTGGCGCAGCCTTCTGGTGAAATCACGAAGTACGTGGAGTATTGCAGCATGTTGAGGTGATCGCCCACACCGATGGCCAAAGCACCACCGGATGAGCCTTCACCGATCACCGTACAAATAATCGGCGTGCGCAGACGCGACATCACGGCAAGGTTTTGGGCGATAGCTTCGGAGATGCCGCGCTCTTCCGAGTCGATACCCGGGTAGGCACCGGGGGTATCGATCAGCGTCAGCACGGGCAATTTGAAACGTTCGGCCATCTCCATCAGGCGCAAGGCTTTGCGATAACCTTCGGGTTTGGGCATACCGAAATTGCGGTATACCTTGTCGTGGACGGTACGGCCTTTTTCTTCACCGATCACCATTACCGGCTTGCCGTCAAGACGCGCCACACCGCCGATGATCGCCTTGTCGTCACCAAAGTGACGGTCGCCGTGCAACTCATCCCAATCGGTAAATACCCGACTGATGTAGTCCGATGAATAAGGACGTTGGGGATGGCGGGCTACCTTGACGATATCCCAGGGAGTTAGGTTGGAATAAATACTTTCGGTCAGTTTGGTACTTTTTTCACGCAGCTTGGCGATCTCGTCCGCGATGTTAAGATCGTTGGCGTTGCCAACCAATTGCAGCTCTTCGATCTTGCCTTCCAGGACCGCAATCGGCTGTTCAAAATCCAGATAATTCAGATTCATATCACTAACTGGCTCAAAGTTTGTGTGTGTTGCGTGGTGATTTATTCAGGTGCCACCCGGATGAGTCTCCAGATACGCCGGGCACGATAAGGTCGCCTAAGATACGCTAAAGTGCCCCGCGAGTCGACCTCCGGGGCATATTTTCCTGATGAAATGTAAAAGCAATCAATAGCTTAGCGGCCAAGGTGAGCGGTTAATAAACCAGCCGCACTTTCGTGGTTCCGTATTGGTCGCGCAGGCGCTGCAATAAATCGTCCTCCGGCCGAACCAGCCAGGCGTTCCCCAGACGCAGCTGTGCCCGGGCGTTGCTACGCTGGTAGTCAATCACCAGGGGGCAACGCCCCTCGCGGTAGGGATCGAGGATATCGCTCAATTCACGGATGAAGTTTGCCGGTAAGTTGCCTGACTCCAACTCCAGGCATAATTCCCGCGCTTTTTCCTGGCGCACATCTGACAGCAGGCTGATGGTGTCAGCACGCATTTTTAGTAAGCCGCTGTAATCGTCGTAACTGACCTGACCGTTGATCACCAGCAAGCCGTCTTTCATCAACAGGTCGCGGGATTGATTATAGGTATCTGCAAAGATGGCGACTTCAATGCGGCCGGTTCGATCATCCAGGGTTACAAAGGCCATGGTGTCGCCACGCTTGGTCTTCATTACACGCTGCGCCACAACCAGACCCGCAACAGTCTGGTTACTTTTTTCCGGCTTCAAATCCGCGATACGCGATGACACCAGGTGATTCAATTCACTGTCGTATTCATCGATAGGGTGACCGGTAAGATACAAACCGAGCGTTTCTTTTTCCGCGTGCAGACGCTCTTTCATGGTCCAGCTACGCACGCGATGAAAATCGCGGTAAACATCTTCATCGCTGCCAGCGCTGGGCACCACATCACCAAATAAATCCATCATGCCGGCGCTGCTGTTCGCGGCTGATTGTTCAGCGGTTTTGACAGCCTCGTTCATTGCCGCAAACATCACCGCGCGATCGTGATCGATATTAATGCCCGGCCCGAGCTTATCGGCTGCACCGGAACGAATCAGCGCTTCGAGCGCGCGCTTGTTGACTTTTCGTGGATCAATACGCGCGCAGAAATCAAATAAATTTTTAAAGGGTCCGCCTTCATTACGTGCAGCGATGATGCTTTCAACCGGGCCTTCGCCCAAGCCTTTGATCGCGCCGAGGCCGTAGATAATATTGCCGGCATCATTCACCGTAAAATGGAATTCACCGCTGTTCACATCCGGCGGCAAAGGCATCAACTTCATCTGGCGACATTCTTCGATGAAGGTTACCACCTTGTCGGTTTTATCCATGTCCGACGACATGGTCGCCGCCATAAAGTGCGCGGGATAATGGGCTTTTAACCAAGCCGTTTGATAGGACACGATGGCGTAGGCAGCGGAGTGCGATTTGTTAAAACCGTAGCCCGCAAACTTTTCTACCAGGTCGAAGATTTTGATCGCCAGGTCTGGATCAACGCCTTGCTTCTTGGCGCCGTCTTCAAAGACTTCGCGCTGCTTGGCCATCTCCTCAGGTTTTTTCTTACCCATCGCGCGACGCAACATATCTGCACCGCCGAGCGTATAGCCGGCAAGCACCTGGGCAATCTGCATCACCTGTTCCTGGTAAACAATGACTCCGTAAGTCGGCTCAAGTACCGGTTTCAAACTGGCGTGCTGAAATTTAGCGTCGGGATAGGCAACTTGGGCGCGGCCGTGTTTCCGGTTGATAAAGTCGTCCACCATGCCCGATTCCAAAGGACCGGGGCGGAACAAGGCAACCAGAGCGATCAGGTCTTCAATGTTATCCGGCTGCAAACGTTTGATCAGGTCTTTCATACCGCGCGATTCCAACTGGAATACGGCGGTAGTTTCTGCGCGTTTTAGTAGCGAAAAGGTTTTGGGATCATCAAGCGGAATGGCGCTGATATCCAGGGGCGGCTCGCCTTTTTTGGCGCGCTGCTTGTCGATCATCAGGCGCGCCCAATCGATGATTGTCAGCGTGCGCAAACCGAGGAAGTCGAACTTCACCAGGCCCGCTTCTTCCACATCGTTTTTATCGAATTGGGTTACCAGACCGCTGCCGGTTTCGTCGCAGAACAGCGGCGAAAAATCGGTGAGCTTGGTGGGCGCAATCACCACACCACCGGCGTGTTTACCGACGTTGCGCGTCAGGCCTTCCAATTGTTTGGCCATCTCCCAGATTTCCTGGGCATCACCATCCGTCTCCAGAAATTCACGCAGGATCGATTCCTGCTCCAGCGCCGCTTCCAATGTCATGCCCGGTGTGGGCGGAATCATCTTTGATAATTTATCGGCAAGTCCGTAAGACTTACCTTGCACACGCGCCACATCGCGCACCACCGCCTTGGCCGCCATGGTACCGAAGGTAATAATCTGGCTGACAGCATCGCGGCCATAATTATCGGCCACATAGGAAATCACTTTATCGCGATTATCCATGCAGAAGTCGATGTCGAAGTCGGGCATGGAAACCCGCTCGGGATTGAGGAAACGTTCAAACAGCAAATCGTATTCAAGCGGATCGAGGTCGGTAATTTTTAAAGAGTAAGCGACGAGCGAGCCGGCACCCGAACCCCGGCCGGGCCCAACCGGAATATCGTGATCTTTGGCCCACTGGATAAAATCCATTACGATCAGGAAGTAACCGGGAAATCCCATCTGCACAATAATGTCGAGTTCAAACGTCAAACGGTCATCGTATACCTTACGCCGCTCGGCATAATCCGGCGCGGATTTATCGAGGATACGTTCGAGTCTTTCTTCCAGACCTTCGTGGGAAATCTTGCGAAAAAATTCCGCTTCCGTCATGCCTTCAGGAATCGGGTATTCGGGCAGGAAGTATTTACCCATTTGAATCGTAACATTACAACGCTTGGCGATTTCAACTGTATTGGCAATCGCTTCCGGAATATCACTGAACAACTCTGCCATCTCTTCCGGCGAACGCAAATATTGTTGATCGCTATAGCGGCGCTCGCGACGTGGATCATCCAGGGTGCGGCCTTCACTGATACACACGCGCGCTTCATGCACTTCAAACTCATCACGTTTTAAAAAACGCACATCGTTGGTGGCCACGACGGGACATTGCATTTCATCCGCCAACGCAACCGCTTGATGCAAATATTCTTCATCGTTTTCACGACCGGTACGCTGCAATTCCAGATAAAAGCGGTTGGGGAAATCGCGCATCCAACCCTGCAACAATTCGTGCGCTTGGGCCGCGCGCCCTGCCAATAAACACATGCCTACGTCGCCAAGCTTACCGCCGGAAAGCGCAATAACACCCGCACTGTGCTCACTGATCCATTCACGTTGCACGTAGGCAATGCCCTGCTGCTGACCGTGCTGCCAGGCGCGGGAGATCAATTCAATAATATTTTTATAGCCGGTGTTGTCCACTGCCAACAAGGTTAATAAAGTGGGCTTGCCTTCGGTATCGGTACTCGCCATCAGGAAATCACTGCCCACTATCGGCTTGATACCGGCGCCTTGTGCCGCTTTGTAAAATTTGATGAGGCCGTAAAAATTGGTTTGATCGGTAACCGCGCAGGCAGGCATCTTCAATTCGGCAACACGTTTTACCAACGGCTTGATTCGCACCAGGCTGTCGACCAGTGAGAATTCGGTGTGGAGGCGAAGATGGACAAAGTTGGTAGTCATACGCTTTTACTTTCAACGTTTATTAACGCGATGATCCGGAAGGATTGGGTAGAGGTTTGTGAGACCGTCAGCGGCAGGACGCCGCTGTCGAGCCCCCAAGGACGCCCCACATGGATGTGGGAAGTGTCCCGTAGCGCTGGGAGCGCGAAGGGGCCGGGTTCACGGCGTGTCTCACAAACCTCTACCCAATCCTTTACTCAGAATCGGAAACTAAAATAATTCTATTTGTTCAATTCGCGCCTTAACCGGCGCATAAGACTGGCGATGAATCGGTGTAATGCCCAGCTTTTCGATAGCATCCATATGCACTTTGGTCGGATAGCCTTTGTGGTCGGCAAATCCATAACCGGGATATTGCTTATCCAGCTCCAGCATCTCACGGTCGCGCGCAACCTTCGCCAGGATGGAGGCAGCGCTGATGGCTGCTACACGACTATCGCCTTTAACCACAGCTTCCGCAGCATATTTCCATTTCGGCAGTTTATTGCCGTCCACCAGGACATGTTCCGGCTGAATATGCAGGCCTTCAACCGCGCGCCTCATGGCCAATAAGCTGGCTTGTAAAATATTAATCTGGTCAATTTCAACAACGGTCGCCCGCGCAATGCACCAGCTTTTCGCGTGTACTTGAATTTCCTCGAATAAATATTCGCGGCGTTTTTCAGACAGCTTCTTGGAATCGTTCAAACCATCAATGGGACGCTCCGGGTCGAGAATAACCGCTGCTGCAACAACATCCCACGCCAAAGGGCCACGCCCGACTTCATCAACGCCGGCAAACAAATGCCCCGGATAACATGAAATAAATGGCTCAGGTAGCGTCATGCTGAAGGCTCTTGGTTTGAACAAGTTGCGCAATAGCGTCAGCCGCACGATCACTGGCATTGCGTTTTATCGACTGATGCATGTCATAAAAGGTATCACGCAGGGCCTGGGTTTCTTGCGGATGCTCAAAATAATGCATCACGGCTGCGCTCATGTTTTCTGCCGTTGCATCATCCTGCAATAATTCCGGAACCAGTTTTTTCCCGGCCAGCAAGTTGGGCAAGCCAACATAAGGGGTTTTTACCATACGCGACAAAATTGCCCAGGAAAGCCATGAGAGTTTGTAGGCGATTACCATGGGGCGCTTCAATAGCATAGCTTCGAGGGCTGTGGTGCCGGAAGCCATCAGCACGACGTCCGCAGCCGCCATCACTGCTTGCGACTGACCGTTCACCAAATGGATAGGGTAGTCAACATAGCTACTGAGCTGCAAATGCAATTGTCGATAGCGATCCGCATTGGCAGCAGGAATGATAAATTGCAACGCGGCGTCACGACGCAGGCAATGCACAGCGGTTTCCATAAAGAGCTGACCGAGTCGCTCAACTTCGTTACTCCGACTACCGGGCAATAGCGCTACCACTTTCGCATCCGGCGCAATGCGTAAGGTGTTACGTGCGGCTTGCTGATCGACATCCAATGGAATTTCATCGGCCAAATGGTGGCCGACAAACGCAACGGGAACCTGATGTTGTTGATAAAATTCTGCTTCAAACGGCAGGAGCGTAAGCATTAAATCCACTGAGCGCGCTATCTTATGAACCCGCTTTTGTCGCCAGGCCCACACCGACGGACTGACATAGTGAGCCGTGGGAATACCTTTTTCTTTCAGGTCGCCTTCGAGTGTCAGGTTAAAATCCGGCGCATCAATACCAATGAAGACAGCGGGAGGATTGGCAATAAAATGATCGCGTAAAAAAGCGCGGATTTTTAATAATTCCGGCAAACGTTTTAGCGGCTCCACCAACCCCATCACCGCCAGGCGATCCTGTGGAAAAAAGGAATGGAAACCCAGTGCCAGCATACGTGGACCACCGATACCGGAAAATTCCGCTTGGGGAAAATGTTTGCGCAACGCGGTCATCAGTCCGGCGCCGAGAATATCTCCCGATGCTTCTCCCACCACGATGCCGATACGCAGACGACCCGACATCCCGCCCCCTATCGCACAATGCCGCGAGACGATGACTTTAATGAGTCGATGAGAATACTCAGGGCATTGCAGGTTTTGGCCATCTGCTCCAGTTCTGCAATGGCTTCATCAAGTGTCAGGCCACGCCGATAAATCAATTTGTAAGCCTTGGTGATGTTGGTAATGTCTTCGGAGGTAAACCCCCGGCGACGCAAACCTTCGGCATTTACACTTTTTGCTTCCGCCGGACTCCCGTTAACCATAACGTAGGCAGGCACATCCTTACCGATTGCCGTTCCCATGCCGCTAAAACTGTGCGCGCCGATCTTGCAAAACTGATGCACCAGTGTAAAGCCACTGAGGATGGCCCAATCATCAATATGCACATGCCCGGCCAGGGCTGTGTTATTCACCAGGATACAATGGTTACCGATCACACTATCGTGGCCGATATGTACGTAGGCCATCAATAAATTGTGATTGCCGATGGTGGTTTCGTGACGATCCTGAATAGTACCGCGATGAATGGTGACGCCTTCGCGAATGATGTTGTTATCCCCGATCACCAGGCGGGTCGGCTCACCTTTGTATTTCAAGTCGGGAGTATCTTCTCCCACCGATGAAAATTGATAGATCCGATTATTTTTACCAATAACCGTGGGTCCTTTGACAACCACATGGGAAGCGATAACTGTACCCGCACCAATTTCAACGTCGGGACCAATAATAGACCAGGGACCAACCTCAACATCAGAGGCCAGTTTGGCAGAGGGATGGATGATAGCTCGTGAATCAATCAAGGAATTATTCTCACCATTCTGGTTGACTGAGGTGTTGCCGATCCACCTGTATCACTCACGATAAAATATCAGCAGCAAACAGAGGCGCACAAAAGATCAGTGCAGTGAATCAACAAACCATGCCTATGCCTGCACGATCAAATTTTACGGTCAGCACATAAAATAGTTGCAGACGCTGCCAGGGCACCGTCGACAGTTGCACGGCATTCGAATTTCCAGATACCACGTTTTTCCGAGACGACGCGCGATTCCAGCTGTAAACGGTCGCCGGGAATTACCTGACGTTTGAAACGCACATCATCAACACCCGCAAACAGATAAATGGAGCCGTCTTGCGGTTTCTTTTTAGCGCTTTTGAAACCCAGGATACCGGACGCCTGAGCCATGGCTTCAATGATCAGAACACCGGGAAAAATCGGTGCCTGAGGAAAATGACCATTGAAGACTTCTTCATTCACTGTGATGTTTTTGTAGGCAATAATTGATTCGCCTTCCACCAACTCCACGACTCTATCGACCAATAAAAATGGATAACGATGAGGTAAGTATTCGCGTATTTCATTGACATCCATCATGGTCGAAGACCCCTACATACTCAGCTTTTAAGCTTATAAAAAATATGAAGAGACTTTTGCACTCAGGTTGCACATATACTGCAACACATCACACAAAAGCCTCGCGGTTATTCAGATCAATCTTTTTTTACATCTTTTTCAAGACGACTCAGGCGAGTCGCTATCGCATCCAACTGGCGAAAACGCACCGCATTCTTGCGCCACTCTTTCGTTGTCGATATTGGTGTACCCGAGGAGTAGGAGCCAGGTTCAGACAAGGAACTGGAAACCATGGTCATACCGGTAAAATGAATATTATCGCCTATATCAATATGGCCAACGACGCCAACGCCGCCAGCGAAGGTACAGTTTTCACCTACCGTGGTACTTCCCGCAATAGCAGAGGTCGCTGCCATCGCACAGTTCTTGCCCAGCCGGACGTTGTGGGCTATATGAACCAGATTATCGATGATGACACCATCGTCCAATACGGTATTGCCCAGTGCACCGCGATCCACTGTTGAACAAGCGCCTATTTCGACGCGATTACCAATGATAACACTACCCAATTGGTGGATCTTGACCCACTCCTTACCATTGGGCGCAAAGCCGAAGCCATCAGCACCGATGACTGACCCACTGTGGATAATACAGTCACTCCCGATGGAAATACCGTGATAGATCGTCACATTGGCCATCAACCGGGTGTTGTTCCCGATGATCGTGTCTTCGCCAATCACTGTACCGGGCCCCACAACAACACCGTCGCCCAGGCTCACTCCCTTGCCGACCACCGCGTGGGGTGCAATGCTGACATTTTCTCCCAACATAACACCCTCGCCGATAACAGCAGAAGGATGAACGCCGGCAACTTCAGTACGGCTGTGATCAAATAACCGGGTCAGCCGCGCATAACCCACGTAGGGATTGGCAACCACCAATTTGTTACCAACGAATAATGCTGCCTGTTCATGGCTCAGAATCACCGCACCTGCATCGGAGGTTGCCAGATATCTGGCGTATGCAGGACTGGCGATAAAACTGATGTCGTGGGCTTGTGCGGATTGCAGGCTGGCGAACGCACTGACATGGTGATTGGGATCGCCAACCAGCTCAGCATCGATGTACTGAGCCAGTTCGGCAAGTGAATAGGATTTTTTCACCTGATTTGTCCCAAGCCAGAAGGATGTATTACTTGGCTTTATTTAACATATCGGTCAATTTTTGCGTGATATCAAATGCCGGTGCTGCATGTATAGCAGCCTGGCTGTTCAATACCAGACCAATATTGTCAGCAGCAATTAACTGTTCGAGTACGGTACGGGTTTTTGGTGTCAGATCCTGCATCACACGCTGCATCACCGCTTGTCGCTCGGCTTGCAGTTTTTTTCCGGCGAGTTCGTAGTCTGCACGCAGATATTCCACTTTTTTGCGGTGCTCAGCCTGCTCTTCCGCAGACCAGGTCATACCGTCTTTTTCGGCCGCTGCCTGTAAATTTTTCATATCAGCAACCAGACCATCGAGCTTTGCTTTCATCGCAGCGTATTCAGGGTCTTTATCCAGTTTGGACAGATTTTGCTTGGCTAATTCGGTACCCAACATAGCCGCCTGAACGTCGAGAATGACAACCTTGCCTTGCGCAAAGCTAACTGCGGACAGGATGGACAACAAGAATGCAGCACAGAGTTTCCGGGTAACACTCACAATTTTTATCCTCTTGTTTATCAACTAAAACACTATTATCAGAAGGTTTGTCCGAGAGAGAATTGGAAGAATTCAGTCCGATCATATTCGTTTTCCTTCAGTGGCCTTGCAATACTGAATGTCATAGGCCCAAAGCCGGAAATCCATGTCAAACCAAAACCAGCGGAGGCGTTGATCTTGGAAAGGTCGACATCATAACAGTTACGCTGACCAACGCCACAGTTTGTATCAAACACATTGCCCGCATCGATAAAAAAGGTCGATTGCAGCATGCGTTGGTCTTTGATGAAGGGCAAGGGGAACAGGATTTCAGCGCCGCCTTCGATCAGGACGTTACCGCCGAAGGCACCGCGGTTGCGGCCGAAATTGTCGGGATCGCTCACCGAGGTGATAAGGCGGCCAAGCGTACAGTTAACGCTCTCTGGATTAAATGCGCTAGGGTCCTGGCAAAGCACATAGGTCTGTCTCATTTCGTTATTATCCATAACACCATCGCCGTCAACGTCATCCCATATTGATGTGACTTCTTGTTCCTCTTCGCGCGTACCCCGAGGCCCTAGGGTATTGCGCTCAAAGCCACGCACAGAGCCGAAACCACCGGCAAAGAAGTGCTGAAAGAAGGGTAACTCGTCCATATCGCCGTAGCTGTCGGCATATCCCAGGCGAGTATGTAAACGCAGCGTGAGATTGCGAGTCAGAGGCTTGAACATCTGCGCGTCGTAATCCAGTTTGTAATACTGCAGATCGCCACCGGGTAAGGAAACTTCTACGGATAGTCGCTGTGAAGCTCCACGGGTAGCCAGAATACCGCGGTTAAGCGTCGATTTGCCCCAGAATAAGCTGGTGGTAACATCTTGAAAGTGATCCCCATATACATCAAGGAAGCCTGGCTCAGCAACGACATCTGATGTCAGTGGAAGGATATCAACGGTCCCCGCCGGAAAATCTCCGCCCGCTGCCGCAATCTCGCGGAGCAAATCCAGGTCTTCCTGGGTGATATAACCTATATTGTCAATACCTCTCCTGGTTATCTCACGCGGTGCAAAAGTATTAGGTTTTACAGTCAGATCACGAAACCCAATATCAAAACCAATACGCTCAATATCAGAAATCGGGTAGCCGAAGCTCATCTTGCCACCATACATATCGGTGCTGTATCCCGATACGTTGACGATGTCGTATTTGGTTTTTTGGTAGTAGAGACTGAACCCGCGGCTCACGCCATCGACGGTGAAATAGGGATCGTTGTAACTGAAGTTGTAACCCGTTTGATAACGGTTATGGGAGAAACTGAAACCCACTTGCTTGCCGCTGCCAAACCAGTTGTTTTGTTGGATGCTGGCGGAAAATAACAAGCCTGAATATTGCGCATAACCTACTTGCAGACCCATGCTGCCGGAGGGCTGCTCTTCAACCGTGAAA
>DATJLH010000039.1:0-18961 GCA_035490615.1 Cellvibrio sp. | reverse complement strand
AACGGAAGAGACTCATTCACGGCCAACTCGGGCCGTGGTTTAAGTTTCCAAGACGTGCCGCCTGAGTTGATGGGTGGGGTGGATCTCTATAAAAACCAAACCGCCGATATGATCGAAGGTGGTATCGGTGGCACGGTGAGTTTGCGGACTCGCAAACCATTTGACTCAAATGAGCGCGTATTTGCATTGTCTGGTGATGTTTCCTACGGCGATATGGCCGAAGAGGCAACCCCAACAGTTTCCGCTTTATTCAGTGATCGCTGGGATACAGGTGCGGGTGAGTTTGGGTTTTTGCTGAATCTGGCGCACTCGGAACTGAAAGGTGTTTCGCACGGGATACAGAGTGATGCGTATGTAAAATATGAAGCATCAGTTTTGCCAGGTGCAGAAGCGTTTGTCGGAGATGGGGATGGCATTGTTTGGATGCCCAATGGCTCCAACGCCACCATGAAATTTGATGATCGTGAGCGCAATGGTTATGCGGCTGCCTTTCAATGGGAGAACCCCAGCGATACGGTATTGGCAACCTTCCAATTCATGCGCTCTGATGCAGAGCTGGCTTGGACAGAAAATGCCATCAAATATCAAGGTGGCTATTTTGATGAGAACTCACAACAAGATCTTCGCCGCACTCGCCCACTAGCAGGCACTGAGTTTGAATTCGATGACCAGGGTATCTTCCAGGCGGGCTTTTTAACAGATTCCGATGGCTGGCGTACAGCGGATGGACATGAAGACCGCGTGCCACGCGGATGGGGTGATAATCCAATCAGTGTGGCGCAGTGGGGCCACCCGTTCCAAACCGATACACGCTATAAAAGTACCCGTACAATCATTGATGATTATGCGTTTAACGTGAAGTTTACGCCTAACGATCAATGGGAATACTCCCTGGATCTGCAATATATTGAAGCAGAGACTGAAGATGATGATCTGACCATCATGCTGGCAACTCATGCCATGCAGGAATATGACACACGTGGTGATACACCCTCACTGCGCTTGGTTCAACCCTGGAACGGTTTGCGCGAAGCTAATGCCGAAACTTACGCGGAAGGTTTCCCTGGATTTTCGGGTGATCCCGCCGGTGACAGTAATTTCTTCCAGGACCCGACCTCATATTGGTGGCAATCTGCGATGGACCATTACGAGCGATCCGAGGGTGACTCCATCGCCGGCCGTATCGATGTCAAACACAATTTTGAGAATCAAGGCTTTATGAAATCGGTTTCCGCCGGTGTGCGCTTTGCCGAGCGGGAGCAAACGGTTCGCTATTCTGTATATAACTGGGGTGCTTTAGGGCCTCGCTGGCAAACAGACATCTACTGGGCTGATCGGGATATTGTTGCAGGTCAAGAGATTGAAGCGGTCAGTTGGGATGATTTCCACCGTGGTGGCGTAATAGATATCCCTGGTGGTTATACATTGCACCCCAGCGATAAATTGGTTAGGGATGTAATTCACGGCCGGGAGTTGGTTGCAGATGCGGGTAGTTTTGTTCCGGCTAATGCACGCGATGGTGCAGAGAGTTACTTCCTGCCCTCGGAAGTCTATGTTACTCAAGAGACTAATGAAGCAGCCTATGTTCGGTTTGATTTCGGATCGGATGAAACCGCATACCGTTTTAGCGGTAACCTTGGTTTACGCTATGTCAACCTGAAGCGTGATGCCTTGGGCTCGGTTCAGTATCCTGATTTGATTCCTACCAATCCAGTACCGGCCGGTATTTCCACCCCGCTGACTCGCCCGGTAGTTGAGGCTTGGGTTGTGGAACAGGCACAGGCTTTGGTTGATGCAGGGACACACCCGACACTGGAAGCAGCGGCTGCCGCTGTTCTTGAAGATGAGGGTTCTCGTTGGATCGGTGATGAAAACAATTACCTGAGCAATGAAGAGCGTGGTTTTGGGAACAATGCATTTACTATTGAAGAAGATTCCTCCGATTACAGCACAGTGCTACCCAGCTTTAATCTGAAAGTTGAATTAACGGATGAGTTAGTCACACGTTTTGCCGTGGCGAAAGCCATTGCTTTACCTGACATGGAATCTGTGAAAAATCAGGCTAATCTGGGCACCATTGCGATCAATATTCTCCGCCCGGACATTGATCCTGATAATCCTGATGCGGATGGCGGTATTCTTGGGGCTGAAGTTGCCGGTTGGCGAGGCAGTTCAGGTAACCCTTACCTGAAACCTATGGAGTCAGTGCAATATGATGCTTCATTGGAATGGTATTTTGCCAATGTAGGCTCGCTTACCACGACTTTCTTCTATAAAGATTTAAGTAACTTCTTCGTCTACGGCGCATTCCCCCGAGAATTCACCAACCCGGTTTCCGGCGTTACCCAGGTTGCTGAAGTGGAAGGGACCCGTAACGGTGGTGATGGAAGTATGCAAGGTTTTGAAATTGCATATCAGCAATTTTATGACATGCTGCCCTCACCGTGGGACGGATTAGGTCTGCAGGTTAACTACACCTACATCGAAGCGAGTGGTGTGCCTAACTCAGGCGATGGCAGTGTCGACGACTTTGAAGGAACGTCGAACGATACTGGTGCAAGGGTGAATTTCGATAAAGTGCCGTTGCAAGGGCAATCGAAGGATACCTTTAACATTGTTGGTATGTACGATAAGTATGACTGGTCTGTGCGCTTGGCGTATAACTGGCGGTCTAAATATCTGCTGACAACGCGCGATGTCATCAGTAAATATCCTCTATGGAATGATGATGCTGGTTTCCTTGATGGTTCAGTGTTTTACAACATCAATGAAAACGTTACCGTAGGCTTGCAGTTTACCAACCTGCTCAATACCCAAACCAAAACCATCATGATCCTGGACGGTGAAGGTGCAGAAGCGGGTAGATCCTGGTTTGTTAATGATCGTCGTGCAGCATTTATCGTACGAGCTAATTTCTAAAAACTAATCCCTTGTGGTGAAAAAAAGCATATCGTTTATTCGATATGCTTTTTTTTTGCCTCTAGCTTCCATAGAAATTTTTAGCAGCCCATTTCGTTGAAAAGATAATTATTAAACTTTGTCAATGAAATTTATTTTTCTGGTGAATTTTAGCTCTTCTCTATATAACTGTAATGATTCAATCGGGCTTTTGAATGCATGCTAACATTCTAGTACTTTACCTTATGGTCATATTGACATACTGCGAGGGTGGCGTATAGGATTGCATAACCAACCGTGACATTCCATGTCAGTTGGCGTTACAGAAATCGATTTGCAACAAAATACCTATTAATAATATATAAGAAGGGGTTGTTTATGGTTTCCCATAAAAATCACGCGCCTTACCCATTTTCCCACGCTCCTAAATTTAAAAAATCTCTTTTAGCCATGTGTGTAATGGCTTTGAGTTCACCATCTTTTTCGCAAGAACCAACTGCGGCTGGTGAGGGTTCTATTGAAGAGATTGTTGTTAGTGGTGTGCGTTCCAGCTTGGAAAACGCTCAAGATATAAAACGTAATGCAGATACTTTTGTTGACTCCATCTCTTCCAAAGATATTGGATCGTTACCAGATCGTAGCGTGTTGGAAGCCATGCAGCGTTTGCCTGGTGTGTCTATTGAGCGCTTTGCCGCTTCAGAAGACCCTGATCACTTCGGTGTTGAAGGTTCAGGTGCTGTAATTCGTGGTATGACTGCTACGCGTTCTGAATTTAATGGACGAGATTCCTTTACAGCAAATTCCGGTCGCGGGCTCTCGTTTCAGGATGTGCCCCCGGAATTAATGGGCGGCGTAGACATCTACAAAAACCAATCGGCGGATATGATTGAAGGTGGTATCGGGGGAACGGTTAGCCTACGTACTCGTAAACCTTTTGATTCGCCGGATCGCGTTATTGCGATATCTAGTGATATTTCCTATGGCGATATTGCTGAAGAAGAAAGCCCCACAATTTCAGCTCTTTTTAGCGACCGCTGGGAGACTGCTGCAGGTGAGTTTGGGTTCTTGGTTAACCTGGCCCACTCTGAACTGAAAGGCGCATCTCATGGTATTCAGTCAGATGCGTTTCTTGAGTATGACGCAACTGATTTTGCTGGTGCAGAAGGCTTTGATACTGTTTGGGTGCCTAATGGCTCGAACTTCTTCATGAAGAATGATGACCGTACCCGGAAGGGATATGCAGCAGCATTCCAATGGGAAAATACAGATCAAACCATCCTGACTACGGCGCAATTCATGCGTTCTGATGCGCGATTATCCTGGACTGAAAACGCTGTTAAATACCAAGGTGATGCATACGGTGGCGAGCGGCAGATAGCTGTTCTGGAAGGTACCGAATTCACTTTCAGTGACGACGGTGTATTTGGTAGCGGTACCATGGTTCATGAAGCATCAGGTGGGTGGCGTGGTGGCTATGCTCCGGGTGACGCACAATTTGGTAACAAGTTCCAAATGGACACGCGGTACAAAGATACCCGTACGGTTGTTGATGACTACGCATTCAACATCAAATTTACTCCCAATGATCAATGGGAATATGAGTTGGATTTGCAATATATTGAAGCGGAGACATCTGATGACGATTTGCAGATTGCCTTGGGTCAGTGGGCACTGCAAACATTCGATACCACGGGTGATACACCAACTTTAGTTTTACAAGATCCTTTCAGTACTCGTCGTGAAGCAGAGCCGGACTGGTTTCAGAACCCGGAAAACTATTGGTGGCGTTCTGCAATGGATCATTATGAGCGCTCAGAAGGCGAATCTTTTGCGACACGAGCCGATGTCAAATATAACTTTGATGGCGACGCCGGTTTATTAAAGTCGGTGAAATTTGGTGCGCGGTTTGCGGAGCGTGAACAAACAGTGCGGAGCACTTCCTACAATTGGGGAACTATTGGTGCGGAGTGGAAGGCAGCTGTCTATTTAAATGATCCCCTTGTCGCTGATCAAGAATATGAGTTCGTAGACTTCAGTGATTTTCATCGCGGTGGAGTCTTAACTGTCGATGGCGGGGGCTTTCTATTCCCCAGTGAAAATTTGGTCAGGGATGTCGTTAAAGGCCAGCGTGAACTCTATAACTCAGCGCCAGACAACGACCCTTGGATTCCCTACCCACAACGGGAAGATCTTGTTTCGCACGGAATTTTCCAGGCACCTGAAGTCTATAACACAACCGAAACCAACAAGGCGGCCTATGTACGCCTGGATTTCGGATCGGACGAAATGGCTATGCGCTTCAACGGTAATATTGGACTGCGTTACGTAGAATTGGAACGCGAAGCGATGGGCTCAGTGATGTATCCGGACTTGGTTGGTATTCCCTATCCGGAGGATGCGCCAACAGATCTTACCGATTATGAAGCTATCTATGCATGGGGTGAACAGGCGGTTGCTGACGATAGATACCCCACCGTCCAGGATGCTATCGCCTATGCGCGCGATTCCAAAAACTGGTTAACAGCGGAGGAGCGTGCATTCGGTAACGATGCCTTTACCCTGGAGCAAGCGATAGACGAATACAGTGGCTTATTGCCCAGTCTAAACCTCAAATTGGAAATGACCGATGATTTAATCGCGCGCTTTGCCGTATCCAAAGCCATTGCATTGCCAGACATGTCAGAAGTAAAAAATCAGGCAGTATTGGGCTCGCGTCAACTCGCCGTTACCTATGTGCCTGAAGATGAGCTGCCGCCAGATGCGCCACCACCGTCCGATGTTGGTGGTGAGGATGAGAACTCCGATGAGGGACGCGATATTGAGTCTGTTGCTCCGGTGCTGTGGGAAGGTTCGGGTGGTAACCCCTATCTCCAGCCTATGGAATCAGTTCAATACGATGCTTCGCTGGAGTGGTATTTTGCATCAGTAGGATCGTTTACAACCTCTATTTTCTATAAGGATTTAAGTAATACGTTTGTAACAGGTGCGTTTCCAAGAAGCTTCACCAATCCTGTGACTGGCCAAACTCAAGCTGTGGAATTCACCACTACGGTAAATGGCGGCGATGGTTATATGCAAGGTTTTGAACTGGCTTATCAACAGTTCTACGATATGTTGCCGGCGCCATGGGATGGATTGGGGCTTCAGGTTAACTACACCTACATTGATTCAGGCCTACAGAACAGTGCATTGTCAGGGCTCGCTGAGCCTGTTACTGATCTGGAAGGTGAAGAAGATCGTTATCCCTTGCCGGATATTTCGGCTTTGCCTTTAAAAGGTGTGTCTGATCATACATTCAATATTGTCGGTATGTATGAAAAGAATGATTGGTCACTTCGTCTGGCTTATAACTGGCGCAGTAAATATTTGCTAACTACTCGCGATGTAATCAGTAAATATCCACTGTGGAACGATGATGCTGGTTTCCTGGACGGTTCAATATTCTATAACGTTAATGACAACATTACCGTGGGATTACAGTTGACCAACATTCTCGACACACAGACCAAAACTATCATGATTCTTGATAATGAAGGAACAGAAGCAAGCCGTTCATGGTTCGTCAACGACCGTCGTGCGGCCCTGATTGTAAGAGCAACGTTCTAACCTCGTTTGTGATAGCCTCTCCTTTGAGCGCGCCTTTAGGCGCGCTTTTTTTTGATAGATAAAACTCATAGCCCTGTGCGTGATGGTTTGCTATTTTCTGGCTACAATAAACCCTGATAACAATAAATGGGGGCGGTATGCCAGGCCAACGAATTCAACAGGTTGTGATAGTCGGTGGTGGTACGGCCGGTTGGATGACAGCTGCGGCATTAGCGCGTTTCCTGCCTTCGGCGCTTTGCAACATCACGCTGGTTGAGTCCGAGCAAATCGGTACTGTCGGTGTCGGTGAAGCGACTATTCCTCATATTCGTCACTTCAACCAGTTACTGGGTATTGATGAGAACGAATTCATCCGCGCAACCCAGGCGACCTACAAACTTGGTATCCAATTTGCCGGCTGGGGTTCTCCGGGTACGTCTTACATTCATCCGTTTGGCCTTTATGGTCACGACATCAGCGGAATCGATTTTCATCACTATTGGTTGCGTCTGCGGGCTTTGGGCGACGATTCACCGCTGGAAAATTATTCGATTGCGGCGGTTGCGGCACTTGCGGAAAAATTTTCCTATCCCGATGCAAACCCGGCATCCCCCCGCTCCGATTTTGGTTATGCATTTCATCTGGATGCTTCGCTCTACGCGCAATATTTGCGGGGCTACGCAGTACAAAAAGGTGTTGTGCGTATTGAAGGTAAGGTTGAGCAGGTCCAACTCTCTTCGGCAACGGGATTCATTGAATCCTTGGTGCTCGAGACGGGTGAGCGGCTGAACGGAGAATTATTTATCGATTGCTCCGGCTTCAGAGGACTATTGATTGAAGGTGCGCTTAACACCGGCTATGAAGATTGGCGACACTGGCTTCCCTGTGATCGCGCTGTTGCCATGCCGTGTGAGCGCACCCGCGAACCGCTTCCCTACACGCGCGCGATTGCGCAAAAAGTTGGCTGGCAATGGCGCATTCCCTTACAGCATCGCACCGGTAATGGTCAGGTCTATTGCAGTGAATATCTCAGTGATGATGAAGCCTTGCATCAATTACGCAGCCAGATAGAAGGCGCAGCCACTGGCGAGCCCAACTTCCTGCGTTTTGTAACGGGACGACGCAAACAAAGCTGGAATAAAAACTGTGTTGCGATTGGTTTGGCCAGTGGCTTTCTGGAACCGCTTGAATCCACCAGCATTTATTTAATCCAGGTAGGGATTTTGAAACTGCTGGAGTGTTTTCCGGATGCGGATTTTGTTGCAGTCAATCAGTCAGAATTTAATCGTCATATTGATCTTGAATATCGCCGTGTGCGGGATTTTCTGATCCTGCATTACAAGGCTAACGCCAGAGACGGTGAAGCATTTTGGGATGCCTGTCGAGCGATGGCGGTTCCCGAGGAGCTGGAGCGTAAGATACATTTATTTCGCGAATCGGCCCATATCGAACATTACCAGCAGGGATTATTTATGTTGCCCAGTTGGCTGGCGGTCTATATCGGGCAGGGTATTATTCCTGGCGGGTACGATTCGCGTATCACGCGGCATACAAGGGAGGCCATAGCGGCTTACCTGCAAACAATACGTCAGGGCATTCGCACGGATGTTGATGCAATGCCCAGTCACAGCAGTGCGATTCAAGCGGCAGTGAATGCTATGCAGGCGCGATACCCGGAGGCCAGTATGAGCCTCTATGGTCTACAACAATGAGCAGTGGGCCCATCAAAAAAATCGTCATCGTCGGTGGTGGTGTTATTGGTTGGACAGCGGCGGCAATTCTGGCGCGCGGTCTGAAAGCGGAAAATATCCATATCACCCTGCTTGATATCCCCGGATTACCGGCCGATGACATGGCAGAATCAAGTTTGCCCGGTGTGCGCCCCCTGCATCAGATGCTGGGCTTTGATGAACGGCAATTGATGAGCATTACCGGTGCGAGTTTTAAGCTGGGCACAGAATACCGTGGCAATGACATCAGTTCTTTCATCCATCCATTGGGAAAACTTTCCACCACAACGGCGGCCTTTGAGCAACAGGTGATCAGGTTGCATCACGCTGGTGATGCTACGCCCTACGAAGATTTTTTCCTGGCGGCCGTTGCGGCGCGACATGGAAAGTTTGCCTTCTCGGAACCGGATAAAAAATCCATTCTGTCGACCTTGTCATGCGGTCTGCACTTTGACACACACGAGTATAAAAAATACTTGCAGGATTATGCTCACTACTTGCAGGTAACCACATGTAAGGTGGCTGTGGGCGGTCTGGAACTTTGTCCTGAATCGGGATTTATCAAATCACTGGTGCTTGACGATAACAGTAAGGTCGAGGGCGATTTGTTTATTGACTGTTCCGGCGAACTGTCGGTGCTGATTGGTGATCCGGCGTTAGCTGTTGAGTATGAGTCCTGGGCGGAAGAATTACCTGCTGACCAGGTGATGAATCTTGCCCTCCCTCACACCGCAACACCGACAACATTGCTTCCGCTAACCCAGGTCCAGACCATGCCGTGGGGATGGCATAGAATAATTCCCTTGCAGAAACGGAATATTCATCAATTTATTTATTGTTCTGATGTGTTGCGTGAAGCATTGCTGCCTGACGCAATGCAGCGCTTTGGTTTTCCGTCAGATGTCAGCTGCACATCCAGGCGAATCAGACCGGGTCGCCGGGCTGTTTGGTGGAAAGCTAACTGCGTGGCGGTTGGTGCGGCGGCAGGCAACATAACGTCCCTGGCTGTTTCAGAACTGCAATGGGCGCAGTCGGCGCTGGTACGTTTGTTGGATTACTTTCCGGATAAAACCTGTAAGCCCTGCAATACCGCCGAATACAATCGTTTAAGCCTGGCTGAATTTGAACGGCTGCGGGATTTTCATATTGCCCATCAACACCTGATGCATATCCATTCCGCTTTTGGTTCTCTGTGCCAGCAAAAGCCAATCCCTGTGTCATTACAACACCGGCTCGAATTATTCCGCCACCGTGGCCGCATTGCGGCCTACGAATATGATGTAATATCGGATGCGCTGTGGGCTGCATTTTTCTTCGGTTTGCAAATATGGCCGGAACGCTATGACGTAATGACAGATGCCCTGACAGAAAAAGAATTGCGGCAACAACACCAACACATCAAGGCGGCAATTCAAAAAACCGTTGTGGCTATGCCCAGCCATCAGCAAGTGCTTACCCGTTATTGTCCTGCTCGTTAGTCCTGGAGACATTTATGCCTGATAATCGCATTGAACATATTGTTATCGTCGGTGGTGGTACAGCCGGTTGGATGACCGCTGCGGCCATGGCCAAGGTACTTAAAAATCAATACTGCAACATTCAGGTAATTGAGTCCGAGGACATCGGCACTGTCGGTGTCGGTGAGGCGACGATTCCGCAAATCCAGTTATACAATCGCTTATTGGGCCTGAACGAAGACGATTTTGTTCGGCGCACCCAGGGCACCTTTAAACTGGGTATCGAATTTGTTAACTGGAGCCATATCGGCAGTTCATATATTCATGCCTTTGGTGAAGTAGGCAAGGATATGGATGCAATCCAGTTTTACCATTACTGGTTAAAGCTGTATCAGGCAGGTGAGGTGCCGGACATCGGCGAATACACCCTCACGGCTATCGCGGCGCGTAAAGGAAAATTTATGCGCTCTATCGATGCAGGTAATTCGCCCTTGTCCAACATTGCCTACGCATTTCATTTTGATGCCGGGCTATACGCGCGCTATTTGCGCGAATTCGCGGAGCAGTTAGGGGTTGTTCGGACGGAAGGAAAAATTACCCATGCCAACCTGAACCCGGACAGTGGCTTTATTGAATCCGTTGCCCTGGAGAACGGAGCGCTGATTCATGGTGATTTATTTATTGATTGTTCGGGCTTTCGCGGTTTGCTGATTGAGCAGGCATTAAAAACCGGCTATGAAGATTGGACCCATTGGTTGCCCTGTGATCGCGCCTGGGCAGTGCCATGCGAAAGCGCGGGTGATCCTACGCCCTATACACGCTCCACCGCACACGCGGCGGGTTGGCAATGGCGTATCCCGTTGCAGCACCGCATTGGCAATGGCCATGTGTATAGCAGTCATTACATGAGTGACGATGAGGCAGTGAACATTCTCCTCAACAATCTCGACGGAGCACCGCTGGCTGAACCGCGCATGCTTAAATTTACCACGGGTAAACGCCATAAATTCTGGAATAAAAATTGTGTGGCTATCGGTTTGGCCAGTGGTTTTATGGAACCACTGGAATCCACCAGTATCCACCTGGTGCAATCCAGTATCGCGCGGCTGATGAGTTTATTTCCCAACAAATATTTTGATCAGGAAGATATCGATGAATTTAATCGCCAGGCGCATTTTGAGTACGACCGTATTCGCGATTTCCTGATTCTGCACTACCACGCAACCACGCGCGATGATTCACCTTTCTGGAATTATTGCCGGACCATGGCAATTCCGGAGGAGCTGCAACAGAAGATCAATCAGTTTAAAAAGAATGGCCGGATTTACCGCAACAGTGTGGAGATGTTCAATGACCTGAGTTGGTTGGAGGTGATGCATGGCCAGGGCATCCGGCCACGCGCCTACCACCCGATCGTGGATGTAATGCCGAAGGACGAACTGGTAAAACGTATGGCGGGGATTAAATCAGTGATTGATCGATCCGTTGAAGTCATGCCATCCCACGCGGCGTTTATCGCTGAGCATTGCAAAGCCGAAAAATTGATGATGTAAAAAGCCGGGCGCGAGGCCCGGTTTTTTTGAGATGGCTTCTACTATTTCACAAACGCACTGAGTGTTTGAATGCTGCCATCGGGGTTGTGAGTTAACTCCGTCACCTTGACATTGCGCAAATGCGTCGCGCCGTCGGACAACTGGCTGTCGTGGTAGAACAGATACCACTTGCCATTAAATTCCACAATGGAGTGATGGTTAGTCCAGCCTAACACCGGCTCAAGGATGACGCCCTGATAGGTAAAGGGTCCGTAGGGATTATCGCCAATGGCGTAGGCGATGTTATGCGTGTCGCCAGTCGAGTAGGAAAAATAATACTTGCCGTTATAAGTGTGTACCCAGGCCCCTTCAAAAAAACGCCGCGCATTATCGCCTGCCATCAACGGTTGGCCCTCTTTGTCCAGCAGCTGCACATCCTTTAACGCTTCGGCCAGACTGAGCATGTCGTCATCCAGGCGGGCGATCTTGGGCATTAACGCCGGTTGATCGTCCGCGGGATATTGATCGTTGGTCTGATAATTGCCGCTGGCCCAACGTTGTAATTGGCCGCCCCAGATACCGCCGACATACAAATAATAACTGCCGTCACTATCTTTGAAGACAGCCGGGTCGATACTGTAGCTGCCCTCAATAGGTTCGGGTTGCGCTTTAAAGGGACCACTCGGTGAATCACTCACGGCCACACCGATGCGAAAAATGCCCTGCTGATCTTTAGCCGGAAAATACAAATAATACTCGCCATCTTTTTCAGCGGCATCGGGAGCCCACAGTTGCCGGCTCGCCCAGGGTATATCGTCAAGCGCCAGCGCAACACCGTGGTCTGTCACCTCTCCGCCCACCTTATCCATGGAAAGGACGTGATAGTCCTTCATATCAAATCGATCACCTTCACCACTGGTGGCAATATCTGTCTTGATATCGTGCGACGGATAAATATAAAGCCGTCCATTAAAGACGTGCGCAGACGGGTCAGCGGTATAGATATGGCTGACCAGCGGCTCGGCTGCAAATTGCGGTTTGCTTTTGGCTTCCATATTTTCCGCTTCAACAGCGGTTGACGATTGTTTATCTGCTGAGCTGGCGGACACGCTGGTCTCTGTGGTCTTATCCTGGCAGGCTAAAAGCGCACCGGACAGGATAACAACACTGATGAGCTGAGATTTTCTGAGCATAAATACAACCTGAATAATAAAAGAATTAACGCGTTTGAATTACCAATGCCACAAGGTGCCATCTTCCAATCGATTTACCGGGAGGCACGCGCGTTTATAAGGATATTGTGCTGCCAGTTTTTCATCGATATCCACACCGTGCCCCGGCACTTCACCCGGCGTAAAGTAGCCATCATCAAAACGGTAAGCATGAGGAAAAACGTCTTCCATTTGTGCACTGTGCGGCATGTGTTCCTGAATACCGAAATTGGGTACCCAGTAATCAAAATGCAAGGCCGCACCCATGCACACCGGTGATAGATCGGTAGCACCATGGAACCCGGTGCGCACATTGAACAGCGCAGCGAAGTCGGCAATGCGGCGCAGGTGGGTGATACCACCGGCGTGAACAATGGTGGAGCGAATATAATCGATCAACTGGTTTTGAATCAGCTCACGGCAATCATGGATGCTGTTAAAGACTTCGCCCACAGCCAGGGGCGTCGTGGTGTGTTGGCGAATAAGTTTGAACGCTTCCTGATTTTCTGCAGCAACGGCATCTTCCATCCAGAATAAATGGTAAGGCTCCAGTTCTTTTCCGAGGCGCGCCGCTTCGATAGGTGTGAGGCGATGATGCACGTCGTGCAATAAATGCAGATCCGGCCCGAATTCTTTGCGCACTTCGGCGAATACTTCCGGGATAAAATTCAGGTATTTTTCCGTAGACCAGGTTTCGACAGAAGGCAGATCACTGTCGGCTGGCTCGTAATTTTTGTTGCTTTTGGCTACACCGTAGGTTTTTTCGATACCCGGAATGCCGCATTGCACACGAATTGCCTTGTAGCCTTTTGCTTGTGCTTTTGCGACAGCTTCCAGCGTAGATTCCAGATCCTTACCGTTAGCATGGGTGTATGTCATGATGCGCTCGCGACTGCGGCCGCCGAGCAGCTGGTACAACGGCATATTGGCTGCTTTGGCTTTGATATCCCATAACGCGGTATCAATTGCCGCCAGCGCTGTCATGCCGACAGGTCCGCGGCGCCAATAAGCGCCACGATAAAAAAACTGCCAGATATCTTCGATCTGGTGCGGATCGCGACCAATCAGCGCCGGAATCAGATAATCTTCGAGGTAAGACACTACCGCTTTCTCGCGACCGTTTAACGTACCGTCGCCGACGCCGTAAATACCTTCATCGGTCATGATTTTCAGCGTGACAAAATTTCTGCCCGGTGAAGTAACAATGACTTTGGCTGCAACAATTTTCATTCTTTCATGCTCGTTAATTGGATGGTACCAGCCTGCTTTTGTCGAATTAAAAGCGGGCGCTTTGCTCGGGGCCGAGGTAACTGGGCATCAATCCCCCCGTGTTAATCACAATTTTTTGCAAGGCTACCGCCGGGTCGACCATATAAATGCGCAGCTTATGTAAACCCGGTGTCGCAATCTTGTGTTTGCTGAGAATCTTGCGTGAGTCGGTGCGCACGGACTCTTCCCAGGCCGCCTGGCTCACGTCTTTCACAATATCGACAACCTGTGGTGTCTCGTTGCCGAAACCAATCGCGTAGCGCAACCCGCGGTGCGGGAACATAGGTAAGCTGGGCGCAAAGATCGACTCAACGGTGAATTCGCCGGTGGAGAAAAAATACACCTCATATTCCAGGTAAGGGGCTTTTTTGGGATTTTCGAAGCTGAAATCAGTGACCGGAAACGGCGCCATTGATGACAAGGTGCGGCCGTGTTGCGGAATCTTTTCCCAGGCAAAGCCGTGCGAGTCAGTCTTCGCGCTGTAATTCTCTGCTTCTATCGACACATAGCCATCGGCTTCTACAAACCCGCGTAATTGGGCCCTCGCCTTGGCATCCGGGTTGGTCACATTGACCTTGATGGTCGCGCCGCCAAAGCCTGTGCCGACGATATGAATGGTGCCGCTAGCCTTTCCTTTTGGGGCCTTATCCCAATCAATACTGACCTGGATGGGCTGGTTAAGCTTAACTTGTCCACTAGTATTGCTCAGTATAATCCAAGGCTCACTGACTGTGGCTGAAAAATTAAACGGCTGTGTCCCTTTGTTAAATACCTCAATGGTCCGCTGAGGTTTGCCATAGGGACTGAAACCGGGTAATTGATAAGATGCCGGTGTGGGCCAAGCCTCTTTCATGCCTTCCACCGCGACCCCCATATCGGCAGCACCGTGTGCTTCGTATTGATGCAACACCGGTAAGGTATTTGCCGGAGGATTATTCCAGTGGGTGTAGCCGATGCGCGGTTGTGACATAAAGTGGTTCCACTTGCCATCACTCAATTCGGTATGGAATTCCTTTTCCAATGCGGCGTCGCGCCGGAACAGAATTCGTGCCCGCTCCGCATAATCGTTGGTGTTCGCGCGCCCCTGACTGGCATACAGATGGTTCTTGGCCACCATGTCATACATTTCAGTAATGGTCGCACTGGCTTTGACCGGGTAAAGCACCAATTGGAAAAATGCCGCTTTATGGGATGCGGGCATTTTTTCGTACAAGGCTTCTGCCCGTTCGGTCAAATCTTTGACTTCAGCTGTAATGCGATCAGCTTCGCCGTAATGCAATTGACTGTAGATAAAAGCTTCCTGCAGTTCCGGTTTGCGGCGGCCATTGTGACGGGTGTAGCCAGTCATCAGGTCGGCTATCTCTTGCGCATATTCAGCACCGAATTCACGCTTCGCCCATAACTCGCCAAATTCTTCGATACGCTCTTTGGGCCAGGCTTCCGGGTTCCAGGCCATGCGCAGGAAAAATTCAATCGGGTATTCCATGGGTTTCAAATCGCCCACATTAACGATCCAGATTTTGTTGGCATCGTAATGATAGGCAAGATTCATCTGCTCCCAGATCTTGGCGATAGGGACAGTGTTGATCCAGCGATAGGAGCGCGGCCCGCCGACATAATCAAAATGATAATACACGCCGGCACCACCGCTACGTTTGCGCTCTTCCGGCGTCGGCAAACGGCGGATGTTGCCCCAATTGTCATCGCACCACAGCAGGATCACATCATCCGGCACGCGCATACCGCGCTCGTAAAAACCTTGTACTTCTTTGTAAAGCGCCCACACCTGGGGTACTTCGGTCACCGGGCGATCATCAAAGACAGTGGTGAGAATTTCCCGTTGGTCGCGCACAATTTTTTCGAGCAGGCCAATATTTTCTCCTTCGCTCATGGGCTCGTCCTGTTGGCCGCGCATGCCCAGGGTATAAATACTCTCGTAAGGTTTGTTGCGCTTGGCCCCGTCTACCCAAAACTTATATAAATTGTCGGGATTCTTCGAGTATTCCCACGGGCCTTTGCCATAACGATTCCATTCTTTATCGGCGCGCATCATGGGTTCATGGTGCGATGTGCCCATCACGATGCCGTATTCATCAGCAAGAATCATGTTTTGTGGGTCATCATCAGCAAAGGCGTTGTTCCACATGGCGGGCCACAAAAAATTCGCTTTCAGGCGCAGCAATAATTCGAATACCTTCTCGTAGAACTTATGGTTGTAGTTGCCGTAGTTTTCAATTGTCCAGCCGGTCAGGGCGGGTGCTTCGTCGTTCAAAAAAATGCCGCGGTACTTCACCTTGGGCGCATCCTGAACGCGTGTGTTCTTCTTGATGTAGATCCGGTCTTTTTGTTTAACGGGAACATCGGCCCACCAGTACCAGGGGGAAACGCCGATTTTTTCTGATACATCGTAGGTTCCGTAGGTGGCGCCGCGTTTATCGCTACCGGCAATCACCAGCGCGCGAATGACGCCGGGAAAGGGTTTGTATACGGTTTGAATATGGTAAGCGTCCCACTGGCCTTCGATGTTTTCTGGATTGATCTTGCCGTTCTCAATAAGCTGGTCAATGAGTTCACTCTTGCCGATGGCGCCGATAATAATGGCGTAACGGCCCAGCTCTGCCGGGTTATGCACCAGCGCCGGCTTTTTGCCGCTGACCCGCTCAATATCCAGTTGCAGGTTGCCCACCGCGCGTTGCACACCTTTGTAATCCTGGTCGTCGACATAGAGGCTCGCCACGTCTTTTTCGCCAACGATAATCACATGGCCTTTTTTATACTTGGTGCTGACATAATTCGGTTCGCCCAGCGCAAAGGCAGACGAGCACGCTACTAACAGCAACCAGGCAACAAGCCATTGGACTGGACGATGAATATTGGAAATATGGCGAGCGGAGTGCAAGGGAATCGACGGCGTAGTTAGCATGGATGCATTCACTTTAAACGGGAGTCACTATTTAGCAAAAAAGGACCAACAGGTCAGTAATAAAAAGATCAACAGGTCAGCAATAAAAGGACCAGCAGGAAATAAAAAGGCCGGCGGTAAACGAAAAGACCAGCAGGTATGCCAAGCAGTTTACCATCCAACGCGCAGATAATTCATCGTCATTCCTCATAACCACGCATGCGGACTGTTTCAATCCACAAGCGGGTTATTTATCTTCCGGTTTATAAACAAGGTTGGTTGGTTAATCCATCCGCCACACCGTAGAGTGCGGGCTTGGGATCAAAGTTATTGTCAAACAACAGCGGCCAGTCTTCATGATTGTTGTCAAATAAAGTGCTGATCAGCCAGCTGTCGCTGTCGCGAATACCCCACACCGTTAATCCGCCGCGTAAATCTGCCGGCACGGCTTCGAGGTAAGCGGTAACAATGTCGCAATATCGTTTTTTCTGCGCTGCCGCCAGTTCATCGGTGAAGGTGGCTTCGTAGTTGTCGGGATAGTTGTAGCCTTCGCTGTAAGGATTGTTGATCGGTATATCCAGTTCAGTGATTTTCACTTTCAAGCCGCGTTCCGCCACGGCAGCAAAAGAACTTTTAATCGCATCAATGCTGGGCCAGTCCATAAACACGTGCATCTGGAAACCGACGCCATCAATGGGAATATCGCGCGCAATAAAGTCATCAACCATATTGATCATGGCCTGAAATTTAGCTCCGCCATTGGAGATGTTGAAGTCGTTGTAATACAGATCTGCCTGCGGATCGGCCTGCCGCGCGCTGGCGAACGCGGTTTCAATATAAGCGGTACCCAATTTTTGGTTAAACAGGGAATTTCGGTAAGTGCCATCTTCATTGAAGGCCTCGTTCACCACATCCCAGCTGGGCACACGTCCGGCAAAATGGCCAGCGATAGTTTCAACGTGCCCTTTATACATAGCAAGCCAGGCGGCCGCGTCACCTTCGAAGTTCTTCATCCAGTCGGGCACCTGGTAGTCGGAATGCCACACCAGGGTGTGAGCGTGCAGGCTAATGCCGTTGTCATCGGCATAGTCGAGCAGGGCATCGGCATCGTCAAAGAAATAGGTATCCTGCGCCGGATGCAGGTAGCTCATCTTCATGATGTTACCCGCCGTCAATTGATCAAAATGCGCTTCGATGATAGCGCGTTGCGCAACGCCTGCTTCATCATCTTGCATGATGCTCGACGGCTCATTCGCTGCACTGACTGCAACCCCAATCGGAAAATCTGCCAGGGTGTGCAAGCTCAAAGCCTCGCTGCTGCTTGAACTGCTGCTGTCGCTTGAGCTACTGGCCTCGCTGCTCGTCTGACTGCTGGAACTGGCGCTGGCTGAACTCGGATTGCCGGATGAGGAGCCTCCGCCGCCGCAGGCGCCAAGGAATAAAAAGCTGGATAAAAGCGTGGATAGAAGTAAAGGGGATCGAGGTGAGAGTTGCATAATGTTTACCTGTTGGTCGTTATTATTAGAGGCCCACCGAAAGCTAACTTGTATACTAGGGTACCAAAAAGCAATAAATGAGGCCAGCTTGTTGTCAAGGAAACCACAAGCTAACGAAAAGCTCGCTAAACTACAAGGGCGGAAATATTAAGAATGTGCGCGATGGGCGGGTGAGGTGAAGGAGAAATTCACCAATAAAAAAGCCACCCGAAGGTGGCTCTGAGTATTGCTATTAAAAATTGTATTGGCAGGGCGTGAGTTTGGCATTAGGGCGGAGGGTTTCGAAACCCTCAAGTCAGGGATGACTTGAGGGAGCTACAGGGAGGTATTCATGCGTTTTCGAAACCCTCCGCCCTAATGCCGAACGACTTACAAAGTACTCCACTACCAATTTACTTGTTTTAACGGGGCTTACCCGAGATGGCTTTCGAAGGAAGGCGCTTAACCCTCCATCTGCTCCAATTCTTTACCTTTGGTTTCCTTGACATAACGCAGTACAAAGATCACAGAAAGCGCAGAGAACAAAGCATAAATGCTGTAAGTGCCGGCCAAGCCGAGGAAAGAGGCCAGCAGGATCGGGAAAGTCAGGGTGATCACGAAGTTGGCGACCCACTGCGCAAAACCTGCCACAGCCAAACCGGAACCGCGAATCTGGTTGGGGAACATCTCGCCCAGCATAATCCACATCACCGGCCCCCAGGACACGTTGAAGAAGATCACGTACAAGTTGGCGGACACCAGCGCGAGCACGCCCATATCGTCAGACAGCATTAATTTGCCCGCCTCGTCCAGCGGAGCGCCAGCGAAAGCAAAGGCCACCAGTGCCAATGTCACTGTCATACCGGCGGAGCCGATCCACAGTAAAGGTTTGCGGCCAATCT
>DATJLH010000038.1:0-7428 GCA_035490615.1 Cellvibrio sp. | reverse complement strand
TCACTGTGCTGGGCGTTGCGGGCCATCTTGAAGAACGCCTCAAGCACTTCGATCCCGACTTCAAAATGCGGCTGGGAGATGGCTGGACCGAGATATGCCATGAGCTGTGCACCGGGACCGTTAAATTTTTGCAGGGTGCGCGCGATGATGCCTTTGGCCAAACTGCGCCACCCGGCATGGATCGCAGCAACCTGGGTGCCCTGTTGGTCACAGACCAGAATCGGCAGACAGTCAGCGGTCATGACGACACAAGCCAACCCCGGTTCCGCGGTGTAGCAGGCGTCGGCCGTTTTTACCTGGCCATCCGCTTGGGCCATGGCCACTTTGACGCCATGGACTTGTTCCAGCCATTGCGGTGTCTTTTTCAGGCTGAGGGATTCACACAGATGCTGGCGGTTAGCCGTTACCGCAGCGGGTACATCGCCCACGTGTAACGCGAGGTTATTACTCTCATAAGGTGCCTGGCTGACACCACCCCGGCGGGTGGTGATGCACGCGCGCACGGTGGGCGGCAAAGGCCAGTTCAACCTGAGATAACTCCCACTGCTCGTCATCCGTTTGCCTCAGTCTTCGTCGTTATATCCATGCTTGAGCGCATCCAGCAGTTGCTGGAAATCATCCGGCAATGGACTGGACCATTCGCAATAGTCACCGGTGTCCGGATGCTCCAGACCCAAGGTCGCTGCATGCAAAGCCTGGCGGGGGAAGTGTTTCAGCACATTGATCAGGTGATCATTAGCGCCCTTGGGAATCTTGAAACGCCGACCATAGGTTGCATCGCCCACCAGCGGAAACTGGATGTGCGCCATATGAACGCGAATCTGGTGAGTGCGGCCCGTCTCCAGGCGCACCCGGATATGGGTGTGGTGAGGGAAACGAGTCAGTACCCGATAGTGAGTGACCGCCCGCTTACCGCCATGGCTCAGCACAGCCATCAATTTGCGCTGGGTTGGATGGCGCCCCATGGGCGCATCAACTGTGCCACCACCCGTCATCGCACCCACGGCTACCGCTTCGTACTCCCGACTGACGGTGCGATCTGCCAGTTGCTCAACAAGATCGGCGTGGGCCTGCAAGGTTTTGGCGACCACCATCAGGCCGGTGGTTTCTTTATCCAGACGATGCACGATACCGGCACGGGGTACATTGATAAGATCCGGGCAATGATTAAGCAAAGCATTCAACAAGGTGCCCGTCTGATTACCGGCGGCGGGATGAACCACCAGGCCTGCCGGCTTGTTGATCACCATCAGGTGGTCGTCTTCATAGACAACATTGAGGTCGATGGCCTCCGGCTCCCAGGTGCCCTGCGCTTCCAGTTCAGCCCGTAATTCAAGGTGCTCGCCGCCGATGAGCTTGTCTTTGGGTTTGGCAACGCGCCCATCCAGCGTCAAATGGCCATCGCGAATCCAGGTCTGCAAGCGCGAGCGGGAGAAATCGGGGAACAACTCCGAGGCCACTTGGTCGAACCGCATGCCGCCCATTGTGAGCGGAACCTGGGCGCTGTGTTCAAGCACTTCTTTCATTGCGTAGCAAAACCTCTGACTAAAAAAGTCGCCCAGCTTACACCATGAGCGATCCAAAAGCTGGAGCCGGAATAAAAACCACTCACGAGGACCAGCAACACAGAACGGTGATTGCCACTTTGGTATCGGCAAGCTCTGTGTTTAAATACCCGCCGCCAGTCAACGGCGGCACTTTCCTGAAACAAGATGCGAGTTTAAACCACTATGCGTGTTATGCACTTCCTGCTACTCAGCGCCCTGATCTTGCTGACAGCCTGCTCCAGCACCCCGAAAGAGCCCGAGTACACTACGGAGGCGGATCTCTATAATGCGGCCACTACCCAGCTGAATCGCAGCCAGTGGGAAACCGCGATTAAAAACTTGCAGACCCTTGAAGAAAACTTTCCTTTTGGTACCTATGCCGAACAGGCCCAGTTGGAATTGATCTACGCCTACTATATGTCCAATGACCCGGACGCAGCCATTGCTACGGCCAACCGCTTTATCCGCCTGCATCCCCAGCACCGGAATGTGGACTACGCCTACTACATGATGGGGCTAAGCTCGTTCACTAAAGACAAAGGGATGTTCGAACGGGTGTTGCCCACCGACCTGACCATGCGTGACCCGGGTGCTGCACGCGAATCCCTGGCTAATTTTTCCCAGTTACTGAATCGCTATCCCGACAGTGCCTACGCTGCCGATGCCAAGAAACGCATGCTTTACCTGCGTAACCTGCTGGCCCGTTATGAAATCCACGTGGCTAACTATTACTTCAAGCGTGGTGCATACCTTGCTGCCACGGCCCGCGGTCGTTATGTCCTGGAGAATTACCCGCGCACACCGGCCATTCCCGACGCCCTGGCTGTGATGGTACAAGGCTATAAAGAATTAAAGATGGAAGACGCTGCCGAGCAGATGCTCGCCATTTTGCGCACCAACTATCCCAACCATCCCGTGCTCGACAGTAATGGCCAGTTCAATGACCGCTTTCGCTATGGCAGCGACGAGCGCTCCTGGATCAGCCGCTTGACCTTTGGCTTGTTCGACAAGCGCGATCCACCAGGTTTTGATACCAGGGAACTCTACAATCCCGAATACCAGAAGCCAGCGCGACCTGATCGCAGCTAATAAAAAATCCGGGCTAGCCCCGGATTTTTTTCGTCCATCACCAAGTGCCTGCTTATTCGCCCGGCTTCCAGCCGGAGGTGATGGGATAACGGCGATCGCGGCCGAAACCTCGCTGGGAAATACGAACCCCGATAGGCGCCTGGCGTCGTTTGTATTCGTTGACGTCCACCAGGCGCACCACTCGCTCCACCGTCGCCCGATCAAACCCGCGACTGATGATGGCTTCAGCGCTGTAATCCTGCTCTACGTATAACGCAAGAATCTGGTCCAGGATCTCGTAGGGTGGCAAGCTGTCTTCATCCTTCTGGTCGGGAGCCAGCTCAGCCGAGGGCGGACGACTGATAACAGTCGGCGGAATGACTTCATTCAATGTATTACGGTAACGAGCCAGCTCAAATACCAGGGTTTTGGGTACATCCTTCAAGGCATCAAACCCGCCCGCCATATCACCGTAGAGCGTTGAGTAACCCACCGCCATCTCACTTTTATTGCCCGTGGTAAGGACGAGATAACCCTTTTTGTTGGAGATCGCCATCAGCAGCACCCCGCGACAGCGAGCTTGAAGGTTTTCTTCCGTGGTGTCGCGCGATGTGCCGGCAAACTCGTCGTGCAAGGCCGACATAAAGGCCTCATACATCGGCTCGATACTGATAGAACCGTAACGCACGCCCAGCCGTCGCGCCTGTTCTGCGGCGTCGTTCTTGCTGAGGTCGGAGGTGTAGCGGAATGGCATCATCACCGCTTCAACCCGCTCGGCCCCCAGTGCATCGGCCGCGATGGCCAGGGTCAAAGCAGAGTCAATACCGCCCGACAAGCCAAGCACGACGCCTTTAAAACGGTTCTTATTGACATAATCGCGCATCCCCAGAACAAGTGCCTGATATACCGATGCCAATGGATTCGGCAAGGGGCTCAGGGCTTGCGGCGGTATCGAGGCGGTTGCATCAGTCACATCAAGACTCAGTGCAAACAGATTCTCCTCAAAATTGGGGGCACGAAAACAGACTTGCCCTTGAGCATCCACCGCCACGGAACCGCCGTCAAAAACCAGCTCATCCTGGCCGCCGACCAGATTGGTATAGACAATTGGCATATCCCCCTGGCGGGCGCGAATGGCCAACAATTGTTCCCGCTCCTGCTGCTTACCCTGATGGTAAGGCGAGGCATTGAGGTTAAACATCAGTTTCGCCCCCGCCTCTTTGGCTTGGGCCATTGGCTCCGGGTGCCAGATGTCTTCACAGACACTCAGTGCGACAGGCAGCTGCCCGAGGTAAAAAATACCGGGGCGGGAGCCCTCGTCAAAATAACGCTCCTCGTCGAATACCTGATAGTTAGGCAAACGCTGTTTAGCGTATTCAACCAGCCATTCACCGTCGCGCATCACGCCGGCCATATTGAATACTCGCCCTCCTTTCACGCGCGGATAGCCAAACACCAGAGCAATCGGTAACTTCTGCGCCTGAATGTGGGCAAGTGCCCGTTCAATACGCGGAGCCAGACTGGGGCGTAATAACAGGTCCTCCGGGGGGTAGCCGGTTAATGTCAATTCAGGAAAGATAATGACATCGGCATTGTGTTCATCAATAGCCCGGCGGGCAGCAGTAAGAATCAGCTCAGTGTTGCCGGGTATATCACCGACGAGGGTGTTTATCTGGGCCAATGTGATTGTCAGGCGTGGCATGTGAAAAGGCTCTCCCAAAGGTATCGAAGCAGCTAGCGTCAAATACATGAATGGCGCGACTGATACAGAACCGGTAACAAGGGTATAGTACGCAGGGAAGCGCATTGTCGGATAATCCGGTCGTTTAGGCAAAACTGATTTGTAACCGCTATAGCCCAACGCAATACCAACATAAGATCGATGAGATTCAATGAAAGCATTTGCCCTTAATTCGCCCACCTATAACCCTTATGACCTACTGCGGGTCTACACCTATTACCGCACGCTATTGGGTGCCGTGCTGCTGTTGATGTTTCAAGGTGACATCGCCCGGAATGTGTTAGGTAACGATCATCCGGATATCTTTTTTTACACCTCCGCCAGCTATACCTTGATCAACTTCATCAGCCTGATCATGTTTTGGCGGGTACAGTTTCTGCCCTCACAGAAACAGCTGTTCAGCCTGTTGTTTATTGATCTGGTAGCTATCATCTTGCTGATGTACAGCAGCGGAGGCATCCTCAATGGCCTCGGTTATTTATTATTGGTGGCCGTCGCCGCGGGCGGTATGTTATTACGCGGGCAGATTGCTATTTTCTTTGCCGCGCTGGCCAGCATCGCGGTCATTTCGGAAAGCACCTATCGGTACTTCACTTCATCGCTCGACAATAAAGCCTTCTTTTCGGCAGGGTCTCTCGGCGCACTGATCTTTATCATTGCTATTGCGTTTCAATACCTGACCCGCAAAATCCGCAGCAGTAATGAAGAGGCAATTGCACAGGCGCAGCATGTCGAACATCTGCAAAAACTGGCGCAAATGATCGTCGAACGAATGCGTACAGGGATTGTGGTGTTTAATAAACATCGCGGGATAGAATTATTAAATAATTCAGCGCGCAATCTCCTGGGGTTGCCGCCGGAACAAACCTCTCGCCTCAGCCTGCGCGACGTACCTGCATTGGACCACAAGGTAACGCAATGGCAACAAGCAAAAAAACAATACTCACCTATCCTGAAGATTGATAACGGATTGAGCGATGAAGTAAAAATTAATTTCGCTCCACTGGAATCCGATGAAAATACCGACACCTTGATTTTTGTGGAAGATAACCGGGCTATTGCGCAGCAAGCGCAGCAACTTAAATTAGCCTCCCTCGGACGGTTAACCGCGAGTATTGCCCATGAGATCCGCAACCCCCTGGGCGCAATCAGCCATGCCAGTCAATTGCTCGGCGAGTCGGAAACCATGTCCGCTCATGATCAACGTTTAATTGAAATCATCAACAGTCATTGCAAACGCGTCAATCAAATCATTGAAAATGTGTTGCAACTCTCCCGCCGGCGAATGGCGCAACCTCAACAGGTGCATCTGAATAGCTGGATTGAGCGTTTTACGGAGGAGTACAAAAACAGCCGGGCAGAGCCTGTGGATCTGAAAGTCATCTGCCTGGAGCCCAATATCGTCGGCCAGTTTGATCCGGGCCAGTTACATCAGGTTATCAATAATCTGTGTGATAACGGCTTGCGCTACAGCAAGATCGCCGGTGGCAAAGCCAGCGTCACTCTTGAAATCGGCGTCGATGAAAAATTACAACGCCCCTATATTAATGTAATAGACAGCGGCCCCGGCATCGCGCCGGAAAACCTGAAGCACCTGTTCGAACCTTTCTTTACCACCGAGAATACCGGCTCGGGTTTAGGGCTTTTTATTTGCAAGGAACTTTGCGAAGCCAATCAGGCTTTTATACACTACCGTCGCACAGAAGACGGCAGCAGTTGTTTTCATATACAACTGGCACACCATGAACGCGCTCTATAAGGTTTCAGGGCAAAGATAAACGTATTACACGATGGTATTGTTATGAGCAACAAACGCGCACTGGTTATTGATGACGAACCGGACATTCGCGAGCTGCTGGAAATCACCTTGGGCCGCATGCAGATCGATACGGATAGTGTCGCCAGTGTTAAAGAGGCTCGACAATATCTCGCCCAGCGACATTATGATCTCTGCTTAACGGATATGCGCCTGCCCGATGGCAACGGGCTGGAACTGGTGGAATTTATTCAGCAACATCATCCTCGGTTGCCTGTTGCGGTCATTACAGCCCACGGCAGTGTGGATACCGCTATTGAATCGATGAAAGCCGGCGCCTTTGATTTTATTACCAAACCGGTGAACCTCAGCACGCTGCGCAAACTCGTTTCCACCGCGATTCAGTCTAGTCAACTACCGCCGGCAAAAATGCCCAGCGACACCTTAATTATCGGGCAATCTTCAGCTATTCAGGACCTCACTCGTAGCATTCAAAAACTCGCCCGCTCTCAAGCACCGGTGTATATCAGTGGCGAATCCGGCTCGGGCAAAGAATTAGTGGCACGCTCAATCCATGAGCTCGGCCCGCGCGCGCACAAACCCTTTATTGCGGTCAACTGTGGTGCAATTCCCCGTGAATTAATGGAGAGTGAATTTTTTGGCCACAAGAAAGGCAGCTTTACTGGCGCACACCAGGATAAGCCCGGCTTGTTTCAAGCAGCCGAAGGCGGCACACTCTTCTTCGATGAAGTTGCCGACCTGCCTCTCGATATGCAGGTAAAACTCCTGCGCGCCATTCAGGAAAAGTCCGTGCGCGCCGTCGGCTCCGCCGAGGAGATTACAACCGATGTACGTATCCTTTGTGCAACGCACAAAAGTCTTGAAAGAGAAGTCCAGGAGGGCCGTTTTCGCCAGGATTTATTCTACCGCCTGAACGTTATCCAACTCTCTGTTCCCGCCCTGCGCGAGCGTAGACAAGATATCCCTCTACTAGCCAATCATTTATTAAGAAAACTTGCTGAAGCTGTCAACCTGCCACCACCTCATTTATCCAATGATGCATTGAAGCGACTGAACGACTACGGCTTCCCCGGCAATGTACGCGAACTGGAAAATATTCTGGAACGTGCATTTACCTTGAGCGACAGCGATGTTATTGAAGCAGAAGATCTGCAGTTACACGGCGAGCAATCATTAAAAATAAACCCGGCAACACATAAATCCTCGAGCAGCAATCTCGTTGACTACCCGGCCCGTTGCGCGGAATACCCATCGCTGGATGATTATTTACAAGATGTAGAGAAAGATATTCTGTG